>DATLUK010000194.1:0-7001 GCA_035533195.1 Acidimicrobiales bacterium
ACTGATGGTGATGCGGGACATCGCCCTGGCCCGGATGACCGGCGGACGCCTGCACTTCCTCCATCTCTCCACCGCCGGCTCGGTGGCCATGGTGGGGGCGGCCAAAGCCCAGGGGCTGGCCGTCACCGCCGAGGCCACTCCGCACCACCTGGCCCTGACCGAGGCCTGCCTGTCCGGCTACGACCCGAACTTCAAGGTCCACCCTCCTCTGCGCACCGAGCGCGACCGGGCCGCCGTGCGCCGGGGTTTGGCCGACGGGGTCATCGACGCCATTGCCACCGACCACGCCCCCCACACCCAGGAAGCCAAGGAGATGCCCCTCGACCAGGCTCCGCCCGGCATGGTCGGGCTGGAGACGGCCCTGGCCGTCGCGCATACCGAGTTGTGCTCCGGGGAAGGCCCGGTCATGGCCCTGGCCGATCTCATAGCCGTTCTGACCTGGCGCCCGGCGGCCATAGCCGGCCTGCACGCCCGCCACGGGGGCCCGGTCGAAGCCGGCCGGGTCGCCAACCTCTGCGTGTTCGATCCGACCGCCCGCTGGCGGGTGGACCCTGAGGCCATGGCCACCCGGAGCCGCAACACGCCTTTCGGCGGGCGGGAGCTGACCGGGCGGGTCCGCCACACCATCCGGGC
Organism: Acidimicrobiales bacterium; assembly: GCA_035533195.1. Taxonomy (GTDB): domain Bacteria; phylum Actinomycetota; class Acidimicrobiia; order Acidimicrobiales; family JAJPHE01; genus DAHUYE01. The sequence continues at coordinate 634 of DATLUK010000194.1, forward strand.
CGGCGAGGCCGTGGTCATCGACGGTCAGGCTCAGAGATGAGCGGGATGGCGCAACCCCCTGTGGCTCCGGTCCGCCTTCCTCGCCGGGCGCCGGCGCCGGCGCCGGAGCCGGCCCTGCTGGTGTTGGCCGACGGAGCGGTGTTCGAAGGTGAAGCGGCCGGGGCCCGGCCCCCGGGTGGAGTGGCCACCGGGGAGCTGGTCTTCAACACGGTAATGAGTGGATATCAGGAGGTCATCACTGATCCCTCCTACGCCGGGCAGGTCATCGCCTTCACCTACCCGCACATCGGCAACTACGGCATGACCCCGGCCGATCAGGAGAGCCCGCGCCCCTTCTGCCGGGGCGTCATCGTGCGCGACCTAGCCGTGCGGCCCAGTAGCTGGCGCTCGTCCGAGTCGGTGGGGGACTTCCTGACCCGCTACGGAGTGCCGGCCATGACCGGGGTGGACACCCGCCGGCTGACCCGGCACATCCGGGAGGCGGGGGCCATGCCATGTGCATTCGGGACCGCCTCCGAGTCCGAGCTGGCCCGAGCCGCCGCGGCCGAGCCGGGGACGGACGGCGTCGACATGGTGGCCACCGTCACCACCGATCAGCCCTACCGGGCCGGCTCCGGTCCGCTGCGGGTGGTGGCCTACGACTTCGGGATCAAGCGCACCATCCTGGACCAGCTGGGCCAGATCGCCACCGTCGAGGTCGTGCCCGCCTCGACGCCAGCCGGTGAGGTGCTCGAGCGGAGCCCCGACGGCGTCTTCCTCTCCAACGGGCCAGGCGATCCCTCCGCCGTCGGATACGCCACCGCCGCCATCCGGGGATTGCTGGACGTGGTCCCGGTGTTCGGAATATGCCTGGGCCACCAGCTCCTGGCCGGTGCTCTGGGCGCCCGCACCTTCAAGCTCCCCTTCGGCCACCACGGCGGCAACCACCCGGTGCGCCGCAGTTCGGGCGGGGCGGTGGAGATCACCTCCCAGAACCACAGCTACGCCGTGACCGAGGACAGCCTCTCGGGGGCGGAGATCACCCACGTCAACCTGAACGACGGGGTCATCGAGGGCATCCGGGCCAAGGGCATCGCCGCCTTCTCGGTCCAGTACCACCCCGAGGCCGGTCCCGGCCCGCATGACGCCCGCTACCTGTTCGAGGATTTCCGCCAGTTGATGGAAGCGCACCGCTGATGCCGAGGCGGGACGACCTCGAATCAATCCTGGTCATCGGCTCCGGCCCGATCGTCATCGGCCAGGCCTGCGAGTTCGACTACTCCGGCACCCAGGCCTGCCGGGTCCTGCGCCAGGAGGGCTACCGGGTCATCCTGGCCAACTCCAACCCGGCCACCATCATGACCGACCCGGAAGTGGCTCATCGCACCTACATCGAGCCGCTCGACCCGGACGTGCTGGCCGCCATCATCGAGCGCGAACGCCCCGATGCCGTGCTGCCCACCCTCGGGGGCCAGACCGCCCTCAACCTGGCCATGAGCCTGTCCGACCGGGGGGTGGTCGGTGACGGGGCCGTCCCCCTCATCGGCGCATCGGTGGAGGCCATCCGCACCGCCGAGGATCGCGAGCGGTTCAAACAAGCCATGACCGAGATAGGCCTGGAGGTGCCCACCTCGGGCTTCGCCTACTCGCTGGAGGAAGCCCTGTCGGTCGGGGACAGCGTCGGCTATCCCGTCATCGTCCGGCCCTCGTTCATCCTGGGCGGGCAGGGAACGGGCATCGCCCACGACCGGGAGGCCCTCATCCACCTGGCCGAGACCGGACTGTCGGCCAGTCCCATCACCGAAATTCTCATCGAGTCCTCCATAGCCGGTTGGAAGGAGTTCGAGCTGGAGGTGATGCGGGACCACATCGACAACTGCGTGGTGGTGTGCTCCATAGAGAACTTCGACCCCATGGGTGTGCACACCGGTGACTCGATCACAGTGGCGCCGGCCCAGACCCTGTCGGATGTCGAGTACCAGGAGATGCGCGACGACGCCTTCAAGTGCATTCGCCGCATCGGGGTGGAGACGGGTGGGTCGAACATCCAGTTCGCGGTGGATCCGATCGATGGGCGGCGGGTGGTCATCGAGATGAATCCCCGGGTGTCGCGCTCGAGTGCCCTGGCGTCCAAGGCCACCGGCTTTCCCATCGCCAAGATCGCCGCCCGGCTGGCGGTTGGTTACTCCCTGGACGAGATCGCCAACGACATCACCCGTAAGACTCCGGCCAGCTTCGAGCCGACCATCGACTACGTGGTCACCAAGATCCCAAGGTGGGCCTTCGAAAAGCTGCCGGGAGCGCCGGCGGTGCTCGGCACCCGCATGCAGTCGGTGGGGGAGGTGATGGCCATCGGGCGTACCTTCCCCGAGTCACTCCAGAAGGGCCTGCGGTCCCTGGAGCAGGGCCGCCAGGGGCTCAACTGTGATCCGGCCGAGGCTCTCCTCGACCAGGTGGACGATGACGAACTGGTCCGGCGCTCGGCCGTGGCCACCCCGGAGCGCCCCTTTCAGCTGGAGGCGGCCCTGCGCCGGGGCATCAGTGTGGAGCGCCTCAACGAGGCGACCGGCGTCGATCCCTGGTTCCTGGACCAGTTGGCCCTGATCACGGCCGAGAGGGAGCGACTCGACCAACTGGGCGCGGTGGGCATGCGCAAGGCCGACTGGCGCCGGGCCAAGCGCCTCGGTTTCTCCGATGCGCAGCTGGCCCACCTCTTCGGGGTAGCCGAGTCCGAGGTCCGCCGGGCCCGCATGGACGCCGGGGTGACGGTGACGTTCAAGACGGTGGACACGTGCGGGGCGGAATTTGCCGCTTCGACGCCGTATCACTACTCGACCTACGAGGATGAAGACGAGGTGCGCAGCGGGGAGCGGCCCAAGGTGGTCATCCTGGGCTCGGGGCCCAACCGGATCGGCCAGGGCATCGAGTTCGACTACTGCTGTGTGCACGCCAGCTTCGCCCTGCGCGACGCCGGCTTCGAGACGGTCATGATCAACTGCAATCCCGAGACCGTCTCTACCGACTACGACACCAGTGACCGCCTCTATTTCGAGCCTTTGACACACGAGGACGTGCTCAACGTCCTGGAAGCCGAGGCCCGTACCGCCCCGGGCGGAAAGCTGGAGGGCGTCATCGTCAGCCTCGGCGGCCAGACCCCGCTCAAGCTGGCCGCCGGCTTGCCCGCCGGCCTGGTCCTCGGCACCAGCCCGGAGTCGATCGACCTGGCCGAAGACCGCGAGCGCTGGTCTGCGCTCTGTGTCCGCCTGGGCATTCCCCAACCCCCGGGAGGCACGGCCGCCACCGTGGACGAGGCGAGGGCTGTGGCCGACCGGGTCGGCTACCCGGTGCTGGTGCGGCCTAGCTACGTGCTCGGTGGACGGGCCATGGAGATCGTCTACGACGCCGAGAGCTTGACCCGGGCCATGTCCGAGATGGCGGCGGCCGGTTCCCTCGGCCGCGAAGGTGGCCTGTCGGCGGAGAGGCCGGTGCTCGTGGACCGCTTCCTCGAAGACGCCATCGAGGTGGATGTCGACGCCATTCGGGACGCCACTGGTGAGGTTCTGATCGGCGGGGTCATGGAGCACGTGGAGGAAGCCGGTGTGCACTCCGGTGACTCGGCCTGTGTCATCCCGCCCCCGACTCTGGCCCACGCCGTCATCGAGCGGCTCTCCGACCACACCCGGGCCATAGCCGAGGCTCTGCAGGTCAAGGGCCTGGTCAACGTGCAGTACGCCGTCAAAGACGACCAGGTCTATGTCATAGAGGCCAATCCCCGGGCCAGCCGCACGGTTCCCTTCGTGGCCAAGGCCACGGGAGTGCCCCTCGCCAAGGTGGCCGCCCGGGTAATGGTGGGAGCCACCCTGGAGCAGTTGCGCACGGAAGGCCTGTTGTCGCCTCCAGCCGTCGGTGACCATGTCAGCGTGAAAGAAGCGGTGCTGCCCTTCAATCGCTTCCCCGACGTCGATACCGTGCTCGGTCCGGAGATGCGCTCGACGGGCGAGGTCATGGGCATCGACTCCACATTCGGCCTGGCCTTCGCCAAGAGCCAGATCGCGGCGGGCAGCCGCCTGCCGGCGTCGGGTTGTGTGTTCTTCTCGCTGGCCGATCGGGACAAGGCGGGTGGAGCGGCGGTGGCCATTCGATTTGCCGAGCTGGGCTTCAGCATCGTGGCCACCTCCGGGACCGCCGCTTTCCTGGAGGAACACGGCGTGCGGGTCGAGGCGGTGGTGGACAAGGTGGGCGACCCCGTTCCGAGCGCGGGGCGGACCGATGCCATCGAGCTCATCGCGGGCGGGAAGATCCAACTGGTGGTCAACACTCCCCAGGGCCGCGGCCCCCGGGCCGACGGGGCCTACATCCGCACCACCGCCAGTGTCCACCAGGTGCCCTGCCTGACCACCGTGGCCGCCGCCCGGGCGGCGGCGGGCGGGATAGCCGACTGGGGCCGCCACCCCCTGTCGGTACGCAGCCTGCAGGAGTTCCACCAGGAGGGCCAGCTACGCCTGCCGGTATGAGCCCGGGGGACGCCGGCGTCGACCTCTCGGCCCGGGTCGGATCAGTCCACCTCCGTAATCCGGTCATGACCGCGTCGGGGACTTCCGGCCACGGTGCCGAGCTGGGGGCCTATGTCGATCTGTCCGGGTTGGGGGCGGTGGTGGTCAAGTCCGTCTCCGCTGAGGCCTGGCCGGGCAACCCCGCCCCCCGGGTTCACCCCTTGCCGGGTGGGATCGGGATGATCAACAGCGTCGGCCTGCAGGGTCCCGGGGTGGAGGCCTGGCTGCGCTACGACCTGCCCGCCCTGGAGGCCTCCGGGGCCACGGTGGTGGCCAGCATCTGGGGCACGAGCGTGGACGCCTACGCCAAGGCGGCGGCCATGTTGAGGGAGGCGCCGGCCTGCGTGGTGGCCGTTGAGGTCAACGTCAGCTGTCCCAACGTGGAGGACCGCCGGCGGATGTTCGCCCACTCGGCCTCGGCCACCGCCGAGGTGATCGAGGCCACCGCCGCTTGCGGACGGCCGCGGTGGGCCAAGCTCAGCCCCAACGTGACGGACATCACCGAAGTGGCCGGAGCGGCCCTCGGGGCCGGGGCCGAAGCCCTGACTCTCATCAACACGGTGATGGGGATGGTCATCGATCCGGTGGACGGGTCCTTCGCCCTCGGCGCCGGTGGGGGCGGGCTGTCCGGGCCGGCCGTGCATGCGGTGGCCGTGCGGGTGGTCTACGAGTGCCGCTCGGCTTTTCCTGCCGCCGGCATCGTGGGAGTCGGCGGCGTGGCCGGAGGCGCCGACGTGGCCGAGCTGATGGCGGCGGGGGCGGATGCGGTCCAGGTGGGGACGGCCACCTTTGCCGAGCCCCGAGCCCCGGCGCGGGTATTGGCCGAGTTCGACCGGTGGTGCCGGGACAACGGCCTGCGGCGCTCCAGCGATCTGATCGGGCGAGCGGGTCGTTCCGCCTCCGCCAGCCAGTAGGGTGGCCGCCCATGCCTCAGCCCCCCATCCTTTCACCCGAGCAGCGCCAGGCCGCTCTCGAGAAGGCCGGCGTCGCCCGGCGGGCCCGCGCCGAGCTCAAAGAGAAGCTCAAGATGGGCTCGACCACCCTCGCAGAGCTCTTCTCCCAGGCCGGCGGTGACGAGATCATCGGCAAGATGAAGGTTCTGGCCGTGCTGGAATCGCTCCCCGGTGTCGGCAAGGTCAAGGCCCGTCGGCTCATGGAGGAGCACGGGATACCTGACACCCGACGGGTGCAGGGCCTGGGCAGCCACCAGCGCGAGGCCCTGCTTCAGGAGACGCGCCGCTCCTGATCCTGGTCGTGATCGGGCCGGGCGGTGTGGGCAAGGGGACCCTCGTCCGCCACCTGGTGGAATCAGATCCGAATCTGTGGCTGAGCCGCTCGTGGACCACCCGCGCCCGGCGCACGGGGGAGCCCGAGGACGCCTATGTGTGGGTCACCCCCGAGGAGTTCGAGGCCCGGATCCGGGCCGGCGGCTTCTTCGAGTGGGCCCGCTTCCTCGACCACCTCTACGGCACCCCCGATGACCACCCGCCCGCCGGGCGGGATCTGGTCCTGGAGATAGAGGTCCAGGGCGCCGAGCAGGTCAGAGCCAGGACCCCGGAGGCTGTGGTGGTACTGCTGATCCCACCCTCGGAGGACGAGCAGGCCGCCCGGATGCGGGGCCGCGGCGACAGTGAGGACAAGGTCTCCCTCCGGATCGAGGCCGGACGCCAGGAGGTGGAGCGGGGCCGCCGGCTGGCCGACCACGTGGTGGTCAATGACAGCCTCGATAGGGCCCTGGAGGAGGTGGCCTGTATAATCGCAGCCCACCGCAACGCCCCTGAAGGAGCCTGATGGCTGACCGACCCACGATGATGGACCCTTCCATCGAGGACCTCC
>DATLUK010000195.1:0-2965 GCA_035533195.1 Acidimicrobiales bacterium
CTGGTCGAGGACCTTTCCCTCTCCGACGGGACCACCTTCACCGCCGGCACAGTGATGAGGGAGGACGAGATCGCCGCTGTGCGCGACGACACCTCCATCAACCGGGTCCGGGTCCGCTCGGTCCTCACCTGTGAGGCCGTCCACGGCATCTGCGGGTTCTGTTACGGCCAGTCCCTGGCCACCAGTCGTCCCATCGAGTTGGGTGAGGCGGTCGGCGTCATCGCTGCCCAGTCCATCGGTGAGCCCGGCACACAGCTGACCATGCGTACCTTCCACACCGGCGGCATAGCCGGTGAGGACATCACCCACGGACTTCCCCGCGTGGTCGAGCTCTTCGAGGCCCGCACCCCCAAGGGAGCGGCCGTCCTGGCCCGCACCTCGGGCGTGGTCCGCATCTCCGAGGAGGAGAGCGGCCGGCGCATCACGGTGGTGGGCGACGACGGGTCGGAGGATTCCTACAGCGTCTTGTCCCGAGCCCATCTCGAGGTCGGCGAGGGCCAGGAGGTCCAGGCCGGCGATGCTCTCATCGATGGCCCCAAGGACCCCAAGGAGCTCCTTGACATCAAGGGGATCCGGGAGACCCAGCAGTATCTGGTCGAAGAGGTCCAGAAGGTCTACCGCGACCAGGGCGTGTCCATCCACGACAAGCACATCGAACTCATCGTGCGCCAGATGCTCCGGCGGGTGTCGGTGGCCGAGCCGGGCGAGAGCCACTTCCTTCCGGGGGAGCGGGTCGACTCCCGTATCTACGCCGAGGTCAACCGCAATCTGGTGACCGAAGGCAAGCGGGCGGCCGAGGGCCGTCCCGAGCTCATGGGCATCACCAAGGCGTCGCTGGCCACCGATTCCTGGCTGTCAGCGGCCTCGTTCCAGGAGACCACCCGGGTGCTCACCGAGGCCGCCATCGAGGGCAAGTCGGATCAGCTCTTCGGCCTCAAGGAGAACATCATCATCGGCAAGCTCATCCCCGCCGGCACCGGTATGAGCCGGTACCGTCAGGTCGAGCTGGAGGCGCCGGAGGCCGAGCACATGACCTTCTACTCCTCCGATGCCGAGGTGGCCACCGAGGACCTGGCCGCCTGGTTGGCTGGGATCGGTGGGGACGAGCAGCCCGCCGTTAAGGCCGCCGAAGTCCGGGCCACCGCCCCGGACGCGGCTCCGGCCACTACTGAAGGTTGGGACGGGGACTCGGGGGCGACCGAGACCGTCTCGTGATGTGGCCCTACCGGGGCCCCGAGGGGCCCCGGTAGGGCCATCCCTGGCCCGTCCTGCGGGCCTCGGTACCGTTGACCGATGGCCGAAGCGCCCATGCGGAGCCGGGACGACGCGGTCGCCTGGGGTATTCCTTCGCCCCGGGAACCCCGCTGGCCGGCTCTGGTGGCCGTCGCCGCGGCCATCCTCCTCCAACTTGTCCTACCCGACAGCCTGATCCGGGGACTGGGTAACCGGAGCCTGATCCCGGCCCTGGAGGGGGCGCTGATCCTGGTCCTCTCGATCGCCAACCCCGGTCACATTTCCCGGGAGCAGACCCGCCTGCGGGTTATCGGCGTGGGACTGATCGCCCTTATCACCGTGGCCAATGTCATTTCGCTGACCGAACTACTCCACGCCCTTCTGTACGGGTCGAAGACGGGAGGGCGGCCGCTGGTCTACGCCTCGGTTCCCATCTGGCTCACCAACGTCATCGTCTTCGGGCTCTGGTACTGGGAGCTCGACCGGGGTGGTCCGGCCGCTCGGCACCTGCCGACCCATACCGGACCTGACTTCCTCTTTCCCCAGATGTCTACGCCGGGTTGCGCCCCGGGTTGGACCCCGAGGTTCCTGGACTACTTCTACACCTCCTTCACCAACGCCACCGCCTTCAGCCCGACCGACACCATGCCGCTGAGCGCCTGGGCCAAGCTGCTGATGATGCTCCAGTCCCTGGCCTCCCTCGTGACCGTGGCGGTAGTCGTCTCCCGGGCCGTCAACATCCTGAACTGAGGTCCGGACGGCCCGGCCGTCGGGCGGCCGGCTGGTGCCCGCCGGACCCCACCCTCCAGGCCGGTAGAATGAACCCAGCCCATGGGGGCGCTTGGCCCTAGGGCGTTTGCCGCCAGGCGGTTTTGACCCCTAGAATGTCCGGTCGCACCGGTTTCGCCTTTGGGCGCCGGTCGGCCGTTTCCCCCCGTTCACCAGCTGTTCCCGGAAGGTTTCGTCGTGCCCACAATCTCCCAGCTCGTCCGCAAGGGACGGGAATCCAAGGAGTCGAAGACCAACACCCCTGCTCTGCGCGGCGCCCCCCAGCGCCGTGGGGTCTGCACCCGGGTGTACACGACGACGCCCCGTAAGCCGAACTCGGCGCTGCGCAAGGTGGCTCGTGTCCGCCTGACCAGCGGCCAGGAGGTGACCGCCTACATCCCCGGTGTCGGCCACAACCTCCAGGAGCACAGCATCGTCCTGGTCCGGGGCGGCAAGGTCAAGGACCTCGGTGGGGTCCGCTACACCATCATCCGCGGGGCCCTCGATGCCTCGGGCGTGCGGGACCGCAAGCAGGCCCGCAGTCGCTACGGCACCAAGAGAGAGAGCTAGAGATGCCCCGCAAGGGTCCCGCCCCCCGCCGGCACCTCACGCCCGACCCGGTCTACCGCTCGGTCCTGGTGACCCAGCTGGTCAACAAGATCCTGGTCCGGGGCAAGCGCACCCTGGCCGAGCGCATCGTCTACGAGGCCCTCGAGACGGTCAAGGAGCGCACCGGCGCCGAGCCCATTGCGACCCTCAAGCGGGCGGTGGAGAACACCAAGCCGGCCCTCGAGGTCAAGAGCCGCCGGGTCGGCGGCGCCACCTACCAGGTCCCCGTCGAGGTGCGCCCGCCCCGGGCCTCCACCCTCTCCATGCGCTGGCTGGTCGGCTACTCCCGCCAGCGGCGGGAGAAGACCATGGCCCTGCGCCTGGCCAACGAGCTGATGGATGCCTCCAACGGCAT
>DATLUK010000196.1:0-3898 GCA_035533195.1 Acidimicrobiales bacterium
ATGCGAAGTCTCTTCGTCAGTTGCTCTCACTTCTCTACTTGCTCGGCGCCGAAGTAGAGGTGGAGGTAAAGGACCGGACAGGAAAGCGGGCCAGCTGATCTACGGCGTCAGCCTCTGGCAAGGATGCCTGACAGGTCGATATCCCTCGTCGGTCGGCGGCTCGCCTGCCGAACCAGAAAGGGGGGGTATACAGATACGCTCAAGCGTCAATAGGGGGGGTAGCGAACGGCTGACGAACTACAAAGGGGGGGTGACTAGGTTCCGCTGCCGCAGTGGAAGCCACTCGGGAACCTGAGGGCGTGGCGGACCTGGTGAGGGTCCTCGGTGATCTCGGCCTCGAGGCCGGGGCGGGCCGGGACGGCCGGGCGGACCTCGTCTTACGGCTGGCCGACGGTGCCGATCTCTCGGTTGAGGTGAAGGCCCTAGTGGCCCCGTCCCCCACTGAGGTGGCCAGTCTTGTCGTCCGCCACGGACCGGGCCGTCACCCGGTTCTCGTCGCTGACCGCCTCGTCGCCGCCAGCCGCCAGAAGCTGAACGAGGCGGGCTGGGGATGGCGGGACCGACGTGGCCATCTTCGGTTGCGATACGCCGGCCTCATTATCGACACCGAGATTCCCGGCTTCGACACAGGCGCTGACCGAGCCCGGCCCGTTCTGGAGACCGACGTTGGCCTGGACGTGGCCTGCGCCCTCCTTGCCCATCCTGACGAGAGGCTCTCGGTCCGCCGAACGGTGACTATCACTGGTCGCTCCCTGGGGGCGGTGCACGCGGCAATGAGCGGGCTGCGCCAGGCGGGGCTAACCGACAGCTCAGGCACGCCGGTTCGCCCGTCACTTCTACGGAGAGGCCAACTATGACAATCGTCAAGCCACTGTGGCGGTCCCACCGGTGAGGTGGGCGTGCCGGCGCCGGGTGAACCCGGCGAGCCTCGGGCGAGAGGACCAGCTGGCAGGGTGGCCGGCCGTTCATCCTGTTTTCGCAGCACTAGATCTCAGTACTGACCGTGGGCGGGGACACGAAGTCCTCGAGGCCTGGACTCCACCGGAGCCGTTTCCTCGTGTCTGGTGACGGAGAGGTCGTGCCGGTGGTGGCGTTGTCTGCGGAGTGGCGATGGTGGAGCTGGCCTGCTCTGCATGTGCTGCGATGGCCTAGGTACCTAAATTCCGCTTATCGGCGGAACTAGACGCTATAATACCGCTTATGACCGGTGGTAAAGCAACTCCGAGGGCGATAACCCGGGCTGAACGAGAGCTTGGCGGCCACCTCGCGGCCTGGCGGCGCCTCCAGGGGCGCACAGCGGCGGAGCTCGCCGGCTCCGCCGGGGTTTCCGACGAGGTACTCCACAATCTTGAGACCGGCCCGGGCCGGGCGCGCACGGAGGGCCTGCTCCGGGTACTCCACGCCCTGGGAATCCTGGACCGGGTGCTGGAGGCGACGGACCCGTATACGACGGATGTGGGCCGAGCCAGGGCCGACGAGGTGCTGCCCAAACGGGTACGACGGTCGAGGCTCAGAGATGCCTGAGCGGGGGCCCGTTGAGGTAACCGTCGAGATCGGAGGGCGGGAGGTCGTGGCCGGCACACTGTGGGTGCACGAGCGTCGAGGGGCCTCCGCCACCTTCCAGTACGACCCCGCCTACTTGGCTGACCCCGACGCCTACCCTCTCGACCCCGCCATACCCCTGAGCAGCGGCTCGGCCCATACCCCGGCAGGAAAGGCGATGTTCAACGCGTTCGCCGATTCCACGCCGGACCGGTGGGGGCAGAACCTCATGCGCCAGTCGGCGGCCGCGGCGGGTCGGACGACCCCTTTGACCACCGCCGACTTCCTGCTCGGCGTCCGCGATGACGCCCGCCAGGGTGCCATCCGGTTCCGCCGGCCTGGGACGAGCGACTACTTCTCCGCGGCGCCAGACGCGGTACCCCGGCTGGTGGGGCTCTCCCGGCTTCTCTCTGCGTCGGACAGGTACCTCCTCGGGGACCCGGAGGGGCTCGCCGAGCTGGCCGGGGCGGGATCGTCGTTGGGCGGGGCCCGCCCGAAGGCCGCCGTCGTCGACGACGATGGGCGCCTGTCGATCGCCAAGTTCTCGAAGCGGGACGACGACTGGGACCTGTGCGGGTGGGAGAAGCTTGCCTTGGACTTGGCCCGCCGGGCCGGGATCCGCACGGAGGAATCCTCGCTGGCGAAAATCGGTAAGCGGTCGGTCCTCCTCGTAGCGCGTTTCGACCGGGACGCAGGGCGCCGGATCGGGTTCACTTCAGCCTTGACCATGCTGGAAGCATCCGACCTTGAGACCCGCAGTTACCCGGAGATAGCCGAGGTTCTGGGCAAGCAGTCGCCGACCGCCGCCGCCGACCTGGAGCAGCTGTACCGCAGGATGGTCTTTTCGATCCTGGTCTCGAACACCGACGACCATCTCCGCAACCACGGACTCCTGCGCACCAGGGGCGGCTGGACCTTGGCGCCGGCCTACGACATCAACCCCAACCCGGAGACCTCCGGGGTCCACGCAACGATGATCGGCTTCGACGACCCCCGGGGCAGCATCGACACGGCGATCTTGGTCGCGGCGGAATTCGGCCTGAACGAGGCGGACGCACGTCGCATCGCCGCGGAAGTGGAAGCGGCGACACGGCAGTGGCGGGGGGCCGCAGCCGAACTGGGCTTGCGTCGCTCCGAGATCGACCTCATGGCCGCCGCCTTCGACACCCCAGAACGGCAAGTGGCCCAAGGGATCGATGCCAAGACGGCCGCTGGCCTCACGGACCCTCAACCGTCGCAGAGCCCGGTAACCCCCGAGCGCGGGACGGAATGGTTCACGACCGGGCGGGCCCATCTCGCCCATCGCCTGGCCGGGCCTTCCGCCTACGGAACCCGAGCCGCTTGCGGGGACCTGCTACGGGGCGAACGGATAGTTCCACCGCCTGCCATGGGACGCTGCGAGCGGTGCTCCAAGGCCGGCCGAGCCGGCGGCTGAGGAGGCGAGTCGTGCGTCTCCTCGGATGACCGCTCCGTGCCGATCTGCTGCATCTGGCAGTGACGGGAGAGGGCCCGAACCGCCGGTTGGTAATGGGACTCGCTCACTCCGTCGTCGCGTCGGTAGGCGACGGGCCGCATGGTGACCATGAGCATGCGACCCGCCCCCGAATGTCGTGTGCTGTCGTCCTTGGGGGTGGCGGACCTGGTGAGGAGGAATTGGCCGGGAATGCCCCGCGTGTCCACCTCCCGCCTCACGGCGTCCCAGATCCGGAGGGGCCTGACCCGATCGTGGACAACGAAGAGGTTCCCCCGGGGATCGGGGCTCCCGGCTACCGCAGAGCGATCGGAGTGCTCGAGTTGGCGGCGACGTCGCTCTATGGGGAATGACAACACTCCCCGCTCCCGCCCGTGGCAATCTATAGGGAGGTGGTATCTGACCCGGGTCGTCACGAGGAACAGCGCCAGGGACCGTCCAGTCGGAACCTCTATCGTCTTGGTATAGCGCCGAGGGTGCTCGGTGCTCGATACCAGCTAATCGAGCTCCTCTCATCAGAGGGCGGGATCGAGACGCACCTGGCCGAGGACACGATCGGAGGGATGGGCTCGATCCTGGTCAAGTGGGTCACACCGGCCCTCGTCGCCGCCGGTGCTGCGGAGCGTCTCGCTGGCGACCCGCTGCTCATCGGAGGCGGTCAGACCGTCATGGCGTCCGTTGAGGTGCACAACGATGAGGCAGGCCTGTGGATGCTGCGCCCCTACCTCCCGGGGCAAACCTTGCGCGAGGTTCTCCAGCGCCGCCGGCTGTCGGTCGACGAGGCACTCGCACTGGCCGCTGCGGTGCTGGCCGAACTGCGCGATGCCCACCGCGAAGGCGTCGTGCATCGCGGCATGAAACCATCCAACGTGCACTTCGCCGACG
>DATLUK010000197.1:0-3181 GCA_035533195.1 Acidimicrobiales bacterium
AACTGGGACAGCGACTACCGACTCAAGTGCCTGGAGGAGGACGGCATATCCGCCGAGGTGACCTTCCCCAACACCATCCCGCCGTTCTTCGACACCATCCACAGCTTCGCCAGCCTGCCCTGGACCCGGGAGGACTTCGAGCGGCGCCACGCCGGCCTCCAGGCCCACAACCGCTGGCTGGTGGACTTCTGCGGGCAGGCCCCCAACCGCCGCCGGGGCCTGCTGCAGATCATGCCCCATGACGTCGATCTGGCCGTGGAGGAGGTCCGCTGGGCCAAGGACACCGGTGTCATAGGCGGCGTCCTGGCCCCGGCCATCCCCGCCAATCACGCCGTCGAGCCGTGGTTCGACACCCGGTACGAGCCGCTCTGGGCCGTCCTGGAGGAGACCGGCCTTTCCTTCGGTCAGCACCCGGGGACGGGGGGGCCGGACGTGGGCAAGGACCAGCCCGCCTTTGCCGCCGTGCAGTTGGTGGAGTTCACCTGGTGGACCCGGCGCACCTTCGCCCACCTGATCCTGGCCGGCGTGTTCGAGCGCCACCCCGATCTCAAGGCGGTGTGGACCGAGCAGGGCGTGGCCTGGGCCCTCCAGGACCTGATGCTGCTGGACATGACGGTGGGGGACATGAAGAAGAACGCCCAGAACCGGACCACCGTCCTGTTCGGCAGCGACGTCATCGAGAGCCTCACCATGACTCCGTCGGAGTACACCCGGCGCAACATCTACTTCGGGGCCAGCTTCATGTCCCGACCGGAGGCCAAGTACCGGGGGGCCATCGGGGTCGATCACCTCATGTGGGGCACCGACTTCCCCCACGAGGAGGGAACCACCCCCTTCAGCCGAGAGGCGTTGCGGGCCGCCTTCCACGACGTGCCCGAGTCCGAGATGCGCCAGATGCTGGCCGGTACGGCAGCCCGGGTGTACGGCTTCGACCTGGCGGCCTTGGTGCCGGTAGCTCAACGGGTCGGCCCGACCGTTGCCGAGCTGTCCGTTCCCCTGGATGCGCTGCCCGACTCCCATTCCCCCGCCTTCATGGGCGCCCGGATCGGTCGCTGACCGCCCCCACCGGGCGCCAGGGCGGTATGGGTCCGAGTCCGATGCAACCCTTTGAGTTGAAGGCGGCGGCCGAGGAGCTTTATCAGGCGCAGGAGAGCCGGGTGCCGGTCGAGCCGCTGACCGATCGCTATCCGGGTATCACTGCCGCCGACGCGTACCAGATTCAACTGGTCAACGTGGCCCGGCGCACCGGCTTCGGTGCCGAGATCAAGGGTCACAAGGTGGGGCTGTCGGCCCGGGCCATGCAGCAGCTGCTCGGGGTTGACGAACCCGACTACGGCCATTTGCTCGATGACATGTTCTGCTTCGAGGCCGACCCGGTGCCGACCCAGAGGTTCATCCAGCCCCGCGTCGAGATCGAGGTGGCCTTCGTGCTCGGCGCCGCCCTCCGGGGGCCTGGCGTGACCGTGGCCGATGTGCTGCGGGCCACCGACTTCGTGCTGCCGGCCATCGAGATAGTGGACTCGAGGGTGGTGGATTGGCGGATCAAACTGGCCGACACCATCGCCGATAACGCCAGTGCCGGCGCCGTGGTGCTGGGCGGCTCACCCACCCGGCTGGATGACCTGGAAGACATCCGACTGATCGGCGCCGCTCTGATTGCCAACGGTGAGGTGAGAGAGACGGGTGCCTCCGGTGCCGTGCTGGGCAATCCGGCCGTGGCGGTGGCCTGGCTGGCCAACAAGGTGGCCGCCTTCGGGGTCAGCCTGGAGCCCGGTCATGTGATCATGCCCGGCGCCTGCACCCGGATGATCCCGGTGACCGCCGGTGACGTGGTGCGGGCCGAGTTCGATCAGCTGGGCCCGGTCAGCGCCGTGTTCGCCTGAGGATGGGGAGCGAGGAGAGCTAATGGATACCGTCACCGCCGCCATCGTGGGTTCGGGCAACATCGGGACCGACCTCATGTACAAGCTGAACCGGTCCGAGCTGATCGACGTCAGGTGGATGATCGGCGTCGACCCGGCCTCGGAGGGACTGGCCCGGGCCGCAGCCCTGGGCATGGCCGCCTCGGCCGAGGGAGTCGACTGGCTCCTGGCCCAGTCGGAACTGCCCGACCTGGTGTTCGAGGCCACCTCGGCCTACGTCCATGTCCGAAACGCTCCCCGCTATGCGGAGGCCGGCATCCGAGCCATCGACCTGACGCCTGCGGCCCGGGGTCCCTACGTGATCCCCCCGGTCAACCTGCACACCCACCTCGACCAACCCAACGTCAACATGGTCACCTGTGGGGGACAGGCCACCATCCCCATGGTCTACGCCGTCTCACGGATCGTCCCGGTCCCCTACGCCGAGATCGTGGCCACGGTGGCCTCGGCGTCGGCCGGGCCCGGCACCAGACAGAACATCGATGAGTTCACCCGCACCACCGCCCGGGCCGTCGAGGTCCTCGGCGGGGCCGAGCGGGGCAAGGCCATCATCGTCCTCAACCCGGCCGAACCGCCGCTCATCATGCAGGACACCATCTTCTGCGCCATACCCGAAGACACCGACCAGGCCGCCATCGAAGAGTCGGTGGACGCAGTGGTGGCGGAGGTGGCCTCCTACGTCCCTGGTTACCGACTGCGCCAGCGCCCACAGTTCGATCCTCCCGCGCCGCGGGGACCGGGTTACGCCCGGGTGGCCGTCTTCATCGAGGTGGAGGGGGCGGGGGACTACCTGCCGGCCTACTCCGGCAACCTCGACATCATGACGGCGGCGGCCACCAAGGTCGGGGAGGAGATGGCCCGCCATATGCTGGCCGGCCGGCAGGTGGGCGCGGCCCGCGGAGAGGCCCGATGACCTACTCCGACAGCCTCGACATCCGCATCACCGACTCGTCCCTGCGGGACGGATCGCATGCCCAGGCCCATCAGTTCACCGAGGACGACGTTCGGACCATCGTCCGGGCCCTCGACGGCGCCGGGGTGCCCGTCATCGAGGTGACCCACGGGGACGGCCTGGGCGGGTCCTCCTTCAACTACGGGTTCTCCCACACCGATGAGCGCGTGCTGCTGGCCACGGCCGTGGAGACGGCCGACCGGGCCCGCATTGCCGCCCTGATGCTGCCGGGGCTTGGAACCAAGGACGACATCCGGGCCATAGCCGACATCGGCGTCTCCGTGGTCCGCATCGCCACCCACTGCAC
>DATLUK010000198.1:0-3130 GCA_035533195.1 Acidimicrobiales bacterium
TGGGCCGGGGAGGATTCGAACCTCCGAAGGCTGTGCCGGCAGATTTACAGTCTGCTCCCTTTGGCCGCTCGGGCACCGACCCAGAAGGTGGGGAGGATAGCGTCGGGGGATGCCCAGCTTTGACGTGGTCTCCGAGGTCAATATGCAGGAGGTCCGCAACGCCGTCGATCAGGCCTCCCGGGAGATCAGCACCCGCTTCGACTTCAAGGACACGGGCTCGGTCATCGAGCTGTCCGGGTCGGAAATCCAGCTCCGCTCGGCCACCGAGGACCGGCTGAAGGCGGTCAACCAGGTCCTGGAGGAGAAGCTGGTCCGCCGGGAGGTGTCGCTGAAGGCCCTGGATCAGGGCCAGGTGGAGGAGGCGGCCAAGAGCACCGTCCGCCAGACCATCAAGCTCTCGGCCGGCATCTCCTCGGACCACGCCCGCAAGATCAACAAGTTCATCAAGGACCTGGGCCTCAAAGGTGTGTCCTCCCAGACCCAGGGCGAGCAGGTCCGGGTCACGGGCAAGAAGCGGGATGACCTCCAGGCCGTCATAGCCGCCCTCAAGGCGGAGGACCTGGGCATCCCCCTCCAGTTCGAGAACTTCAGGGACTGAGTTCATGGCGGCGGGCACCCGGGCGGGTCGGTGCACCGAGAGTCGTTGCGTCCCCGGGGCTACTTCTTACACAGCGTGCTGCCACTCGCCTGAGCGGAGGCGGGCGATGCGCTCGGCCGTCGGGGGGTGGGTCATGAACAGGTTGGAATAGCTGTGCCGGCGGCCGCTCAGCGGGTTGATTATGTACATGGAAGCTTCGGCCGGCTGAACCTGCATGGGGATACGGCGGACCCCGGTCTCGATCTTGGCCAGGGCCCGGGCCAGCGGCTCCCCGTCCCCGATGAGGCGGGCCCCTGAACGGTCGGCCTCGTACTCCCGGCTGCGGGTCAGGGCCATCTGCAGGAGCATGGCGGCCATGGGGGCCAGGATCAGCTCGGCCAGGAGGATGACGATGCCGGCCGGGTTGTTGCTCTCCCGGTTACCGCCGAACCAGAAGCCGATGCGGGAGATGAAGGTGATCCCCATGGCGATGGTGGCGGCCACCGAGCCGATCAGGATGTCCCGGTTGTGTACGTGGCTCAGCTCGTGGGCGAGCACGCCTCGCATCTCGTCCCAGTCGAGGATCTGGAGGATGCCCTGGGTCACGGCCACCGCTGCATGCTGCGGGTTGCGACCCGTGGCGAAGGCATTGGGCTGGGCGTCGGGACTGACGTAGAGCTGAGGCATGGGGATCCCGGCCCGCTGGGTCAGGTCCCGGACCACCCGGTAGTACTCGGGCATCTGGGCCTCGGTCACGGGCACGGCCCGGGCAGCCCGGATGGCGATCTTGTCCGAGAACCAGTAGGACCCGCCGGTGAAGGCCACGCCGATGACCAGGCCGATGGCGGCGCCGGCGCCCCGCCCGATGATCCCGCCCACCACGATCATGAGACCGCCCATCGCGGCCAGGAGGACGAAGGTCTTGATGGTGTTGCGGCTCATATCCGTAGATCTTGTCGCGTTATTCGTAGTAGCCGCTGTGAATGTAGACAGATGGAATGCCCTCGGCCCGGAACATCTCCAGGTTCCGCTGGTCGTCCTCGAAGGCCAGGGTGGGCTCGATCCCCCGGGCCCGGAGCTCTCTGACCGTCCATTGCTTGAAGGCCCGGGCCGAGGAGTAGTCGCCCCGGTCCCGCATGATGAGCAGATCCCAGCGTAGGGAGAACCGCTCGAGCCAACCGAGGGTCTGGGGCTGGACCCATAGGGGCCGGGCGGTGAGCAGGACGATGGCCAGGGCCGGGTCGAGCAGGTGCAGCAGCTGGGCCACGTCCTCGATCAGGGGGTCGTCCCCGCAGGCCTCGAAGAAGCCGTCCCAGTCCCGCCGGCCCGGGGCCAGGTAGTGCTGACGGCTGGCGGCGTCGGAGAGGACACCGTCCATGTCGAAGACCACGGCCCTCCCAGTGACCGGCCCCGAGCGCCACCGCCAGTTGGGCGGGAGGCCTATCACTCCTCGGTGGGCCCGCTGGCCGCCCGGCTGCGGATCTCCTCCACCACGGCTGGGTCGGCCAGGGTGGTGGTATCACCCAGATCCCGGCCCTCGGCCACGTCCTTGAGCAGCCGGCGCATGATCTTGCCGCTGCGGGTCTTGGGCAGGTCATCGGTGAAGATGATGGTCTTGGGCCTGGCTATGGCCCCGATGCGCTCGGCCACGTGCTTGCGCAGGGCCTGCCCGTGCTCATCGGAGGCCGACTGACCCGAGCGCAGGGTCACGAAGGCGATGATGGCCTGACCGGTCGTCTCGTCCTTCGCCCCCACCACGGCCGACTCGGCCACCGACGGATGGTCGACCAGGGCCGACTCCACCTCGGTGGTGGAGACGCGGTGTCCTGACACGTTCATGACGTCGTCCACCCGACCCAGCAACCACAGGTAGCCGTCCTCGTCCAGCTTGGCCCCGTCCCCGGCGAAGTACCGACCCTCGAACCGGCTCCAGTACGTCTCCCGGTAGCGCTCCGGGTCCCCATAGATGCCCCGGAGCATCCCTGGCCACGGCCGGTTGAGGGTCAGGTAGCCCCCGCCCCGCTGGATGGGCGTACCCGAGTCGTCCACCACTTCGGCCGAGATGCCGGGCAGGGGAAACGTGGCCGAACCCGGCTTGAGGACGGTCAGGCCCGGGAGGGGCGAGATCATGATCCCTCCCGTCTCGGTCTGCCACCAGGTGTCCACCACCGGGCAGCGCTCTCCTCCGATGTGGCGCCAGTACCAGATCCAGGCCTCGGGGTTGATGGGCTCACCCACCGATCCGAGCAGGCGGAGGCTGGACAGATCATGTCCCTCGGGGAACTCGTCACCCCACTTCATGAAGGTGCGGATGGCGGTGGGGGCGCAGTACAGGATGGTCACCCCGTAGCGCTCGATGATGTCCCACCAACGATCCTTGCCCGGGTGGTCCGGGGTGCCCTCGTACATGACCCCGGTGGCCCCGTTGGCCAACGGCCCATAGACGATGTAGCTGTGGCCGGTGACCCAGCCGATGTCGGCCGCGCACCAGTAGACGTCGGTCTCGGGATGGAGGTCGAACACGTAGCGGTGGGTGAAGGCGACCTGGGTCAG
>DATLUK010000199.1:0-4670 GCA_035533195.1 Acidimicrobiales bacterium
CCAGACCCAGGGAGGGGTCGTCCAGGGACGGCGGAGCCGAGCGAGGCCAGCCCTGGCCGAGCGGCCCTTGACGACCCCGGTCAGGCGCCGGCGCACAATCGGATACGGCCACCCGGCGTCGAGCCGGGGGGCTTGGTCGCGGCCACCTGGTTTCACCACGCCGCTGCCCGCCACCGGCCCCGAGCAACCGAGGTTGTCGTCGTGGGCCAGAGAACGGATTTCTTTTTGACAACCGGGGTCCGGGAGGTCCGGAAGAGGGACGAGCGCGCTTGGCGCGCTCGGGACTTCGGTCCGCATCGGTATGGACCCGACTGAGCCAGGGCCGGCCAGTGACAGGAGAGGATGGATCGAGTGTGAATGAGACACAGCAGGAGCGGCCGTTGCGGATCGAGGCCGCGGCCGACTACCTGGGGGTCACGGTGCGCTGGATGCGCCGGGCGGTGGAGAACGAACTGATCGCCTATCACCGGATGGGCCGGTATCTGTTGTTCCTCCCGTCGGATCTGCGGGCCTACATGGCCTCCACCCGCGTCGAGCCCGGCGGGAAGGGACGGACGATTGACCTGCGCCTGATGCGCCCGACCTTGGGTCCGAGGCCCGGGCCCACCAGAGCCTCGGCTTCCAGGGGCGGCAGAGCTGCCGAGACGGCCCAGGACCCTCGGGCCGCCCGAACAGGTAGGGCGAAGGATGCGGGCGATAAGTCAGGCACCGCTGTGGGCCGGCCTGGGGCAGTTGCTCCGACCGGTTCGGTTGAATCGGGCCAGGCTCAACTGTGGACATGAGCGGGGCCAACGGACCTGGAGACCGAGCTGTCTCCCGGGAGGCGAGCTGAACCTACCGGAGCTCCCGTCGCAGCGCACGGGCAAGATGACCAGGACCAGGAGGTAGGAACATGGCCAGCATCCGACAGAAGCCGAGCGGGACGTGGGAGGCGCGCTACCGGGACCCGTCCGGCCGTCAGCGAGCAGCCGCCTTTCGGACCAAGACCGAGGCCCGGCGCTACCTCGAGCGGGTCGGCACCGACAAGCAGCGCGGCGACTACCTGGACCCGACCTTGGCCCGCACTCGCTTCGAGGACTGGGCCGAGGAGTGGTTGGCCACCACCGTGCAGCTCAAGCCCAAGACCCAGGTCGGCTACAAGTCGATGCTCAACAGCCACGTCCTGCCTGCCTTCTCCGGCTACGCCGTGGGCAGCATCGATCAACCGATGGTGCGTCGCTTCATCGCCAACATGTCTGCCGCTGATGCCGCGCCCGGCACGATCCGGGCGGCCCGGAAGATTCTTCGCCTGGTGCTCTCAACGGCCGTAAGCGGCGGCGCCCTACGGGCCAATCCCTGTGTAGGGGTCAAGGTGGCCCGCTCGGCCCGGGCCGAGATGCACTTCCTCAGCGCTGACCAAGTAGCCACATTGGCTGAGGCCATCGCCAAGCCGCCCGTCGTAAGCGGCGGCGGTGAGCACCGACGGGTGAGCTACCCGGAGTACGAGATGCTGGTGACCTTCGCTGCGTACAGCGGCCTGCGGGCCGGGGAGATCGGGGCCCTCCGCGTCGGCCGCCTGGACCTGCTGTCGGGTCATGTGGAGGTGGCCGAAACCGTCTCGGAGGTTCCGGGCCACGGTCTGGTCTTCGGTCCTCCCAAGACCTACGAGCACCGCCGGGTGCCGATCCCCCGTTTCCTCTGTGAAGCCCTGGCCGAGCATCTGGCCGGGCGGGCTGTGGATGCGGAGTCATTCGTCTTCCTCGGTCCCGACGGCGGCGCGCTGCGTCACAACAATTTCTACGCCCGCCACTTCAAGCCGGCCGTGGCCCGAGCCGACGTGCCGGCCGGGCTTCGGTTTCATGATCTGAGACACACTTACGCCGCGTTGCTCATCGCCCAGGGTGCCCACGTCCGAGCGATGATGGAGCGCCTCGGCCACTCCTCCGTGACGGTGACGCTCAACACCTACGGGCATCTGCTGCCCGGCGTGAACGCGGCCATCACCGACGGGCTGGACGCGGCCGGCCGGGCGGCGCGCAGCACCTACAACGACGCGGAGAAGGTCACTCCGCTCCGGTCGCGCCAGGCCCGGTCGCGTCGCCCGCGACGTACCGCTGATGGCCGTTAGCGACCGTCTTTCACCGCGAGAACCCGAAAAGAATGTGGTCTTTTTGTGGTCTTTTTGTGGTCTGGAGGGGTTATCCACAAGCTTGTCAATGACGAATACCCCCTCTGACCAGGGTGTTTACCGGCGCCCCCGGCAGGACTCGAACCTGCGACCATCTGCTTAGAAGGCATCTCAGAAGCCCGGACAGGCCACCACAGAACGTGACAGTCCCTGCTCAGATGCACTTTCGCTGTCCACGCAGAGTGATTCCGTCCGCCCCGTAGCACCCCGTTATGGCACGCCAATGGCACGCGGATGGCACGCCAGTAATCGGGTCAAAAGCAGTGGGTCGCCGTTTTTGGACTGGTCGGCGAGATGGCACGCCACGCCACCACGCCAGTAATCGGGTCACGGCAGTTGGCCGCGTTCTCGCGTCCACGGGAAATGGCATGCCACGAAAAAGCAACTGGTCAGTCAACCAACCACCACCATCGGGCCGTAACCGTCCTGCCGGCCGACACGGTGCTCAGCCCCGCCCAAGCAGCCGAGCTGTGCGTTGTCGCTTGGGGCGAGCCCCGGGCCCGCCAGACTCGGTCGAGACGAAGCGGAAGGTGAGCCGCAGCCAAAGCCCGATGATGGCGGGGGTTCGGTTCTGGTAGCCAGTGACCGTGGTCAAGCAACGTCACATCCGCCCCGGTGACCGGCTGGACGACGACGCTACCTTGGTAGTTCGTGGAGGCCGCCTCGATCCCGACGTTCTCGTGGCCGACGCCATCCGCCACCACCGCGTCTACGGCAGCTACGCCATCTCGGTCTTCGCCCTGCGGGCTGCCAGCCTGGACGAGCTGGCGCAGCAGACCCCGTTGGTGAGGTTCGGCCAGCTCAGCTTGACCACTGCCGGCGCCATCCGGACCAGCGGCCTGGAACTGACTGCGGCGGGGCGGAATCCTCACCACTTCAGCGTCGACTTCGCGAGCTTGATGGACGGAGTGACTGCCCTATGCAACTGCGAGCATCGGCTGGTCGACAACCCGTATCATGAGTCTTGACGGGCAGGAAGGAGATGCCGTCATGACTCTGAGAATCGACGTGGCGGCGGATCTCAACGCCCAGGACGACGAAGGGCTCGGCTGGTCCACTTTGTCCGACGCCGCTGAGCCCGAACGGGTCCGTCCCGGGGCCATGCTCCTGGCGGGCAACGATCAGGCCCAGGCGGTGGTACGGATCGTGGCCGTGGATTCCGACGGACAGATCCACTTCACCGTCCTGCCCGGTGGGGTTGCAGCCAACCGCCACCTGCTGAGTCGCACCGTCGCCTGACTCCGTAGGCGATTACTCACCCCGACAGCGGCTACCCGGTCAACAACAAGATGCCCTTCAAGCCACCAGTCGGGCGATCACCTCACCGGGTATGACGAAGGCGACCGGGGGCCCGTCCCAACCTCCGAGCTGGAGGTAGCCGATCGGATCGACTTCCGGGTGAAGCCGGTACTCGAACCGGACCTCGACCCATCCGCCGTCCCGATCGGCGAGCTCGATGGTGGCGCCGGCGTGTAGCGGCTCACCACCCAGGAAGAACCTCGGGCCACCGTCGTCTTGGCCCAGCACCAGGCGCCCGGCGCCGATGGCCAGCAGCTCGCAGTCCCAGCGATCCCGAAGGGCGTCGGGGCAGGTGGCGTCGTAGCTGTCGTCGTCGTCCCAGGTGCCGGGATGTGCGGCGGCCAGTATCCGCCGTCGCCCCTCGATCGGCGCCAGACAGACGTAGTACTCCCCGGCCGGGTCGATCACTCCCCCGCAGCCGACACAGGCCGGCGGCGCGCCGAATGGGCGACCGGAGACCAGCTGGACCTGGGGAACAGGAAGCCGGTTGGTGGTCTTGGTGGTCATCTGCTGTCCTTCCTTCTTTCGTCTCCGCCTTCTCGGCGGGTCGAGCACCTCGGGCTCGACCCGGCTGGTAGCCAGGACCGCCTCAGCGGGAGCGGCGGGTCAAGGGACGGCCGAAGGCCGAGCGAGAACCGGAGCGCAGCCCCCAGGCGGAGCGCAGGCTCGCCGCGACCCTTGAGGCGCCGAGCCCGCTGGGGCCACCCCACCGAGTCCCCACGGCCGGCCGGCGCCTCCGCCACTTGAGAGGCCGCACATGGGCCGGGGGCAGGTTGCCGTGGATGAGCAGAGCCTCTCCCCGCTTCATCTGGCGCAGCACCGCCGGGGAGGCCACGGCCAGGGTGGTCACCGGGTCCTCGTCCCAGTAGTTGCGCCGGGCGCCCCGCGACAGGCGAGCCGGAAGGTGCTCCTCGCCGGCCAGGCCCGAGACGTAATCCAGGCCGGCGGTGTCACTCATGCCCGAGTAGAAGAGCTTGGTGGGGTGGTTGGTCAAGATGGCCTGGTGCTCTTTGCCGTAGGCGGCGGCGATCTGGGCCACCGACTGCCAGATGGTGACCAGTTGCACCCCCACCCCGGCCAAGGTGGCGGCCCAGGAGTCGAGCTGGTCGGGGCGGATGGCGGCGGCCTCGTCGATGACGAGCAGCAGGCGCCGGTCCAGCTCCCGTCCGGCCCGGTGGTGGTGGTCATAGACGGCGGCCACCAC
>DATLUK010000200.1:0-6883 GCA_035533195.1 Acidimicrobiales bacterium
TGTTCCTCCGCTATCTGGTCCTCCTCGGGGCTCATCAGTCGCCTCCTTCCCTCGACGCTCCGGGGAAGGCATCACGCAGCGCCGTGGCGACCCCCGCCAGATCCTGTCCGAGGCGGGCCAGCACCTCGGAGGCTCCCCCGGCATCGCCGCCGGTGGCCAGTCGCTCCAGCACGGTGCAGAGTCCGGCCAGCGTGGTGGCAGCGAGGCTGGCGCTGGCACCCCGCAGACTGTGTGCAGTCCGGGCCAGCGCGGTCATATCCCCTCGGGCGGCGGCGTTTCGCATTGCCTCCACTTGGCCGCCGGCGTGCGCCAGGAACGTGGCCACCACGTCGTCGATCACCCCGGTCCCGCCGTCCTCCTCGAGTTGGCGCAGACCAGCGAGGATGCCGGCATCGAGAATCGGGGCGGGGCCGTCGCGCCCCAGCGGGGCAGCGGTGGCAGGGGGGTCGGGGACGAGCCAGCGCTCGAGGGTGGCGGAGAGCTCGTCGAGGTCGACCGGCTTGGTCACGTAGTCGTCCATGCCGGCCGCCATGGCGGCCTCCCGGTCTCCGGCCATGGCGCCGGCGGTCATGGCGATGATCGGAAGGCGGGCGCCGCCCGCTTGGCGTCGGCGAATCTCCGCCGTGGCCTCATAGCCGTCCATCTCGGGCATCTGGCAGTCCATGAGGACTGCCGCATAAGCGACCCGGCCGACGGCGGCGACCGCCTCGGCGCCGTTGGCGGCCACGTCGACCCGGTAGCCGAGGCGCTCCAGCATCCGGGCAGCCACCTTCTGATTGACCGGGTTGTCCTCCACGATGAGCAAATGGGCCCGGTTGCGGGCCCGGGCTGTGGCGATGGTGTGGGCCGTCACCACCGTGCGATCCGCCGGGGAGTCGGGCATGCCCATGACCGTGGCCAGGGCGTCATAGAGCGCCGACTGGCGGATGGGCTTGGTCAAGAAGGCATCGATGTCGGCGTCCGAGGCCGCCTGGGCATGTCCCCAGGCGCCCGAGGAGGTGAGCAACACCAGCCGGGCGGGGGCCAGGGCCGCCTCGGATCGGATGCGCCGGGCCAGTTCCAGACCGTCCATGTCCGGCATGTGGTAATCCAGGATGGCCAGGGCGAAGGCGTCCTCGGTGGCGACGTCCCGAATGGCGGCCAGGGCCTGGGCGCCACCCTCCACGACAACAGGACGCATGCCCCAGGATGTGAGGCTCTGTTCCAGCACGGCGCGATTGGTGGCGTTGTCGTCCACCACCAGTACCCGCAGGCCGGCCAGATGGGCGGAGGGCAGCGCTGAGCGGGAGGCCGAAGCCGGGGCCGGAGCCAGCGCGGCGGTGAACCAGAACGTGGATCCCCGGCCCGGTTCGCTATCCACCCCTATGTGGCCCCCCATCAGCTCGACCAGCTGTCGGCATATGGCCAGGCCCAGGCCCGTGCCCCCAAAGCGGCGGGTGGTGGAGGCGTCGGCCTGGGTGAAGCTCTGGAACAACCGGGCGGCCTCTTCGGGGCCCACGCCGATTCCGGTATCGGTTACCTCGAAGCGCAGCACCGACCCGCCCTCGGAGCGCGGGTCGTCCAGGCCGACCCGGACCACCACCTCGCCGGCCTCGGTGAACTTGACGGCGTTGCCGACCAGGTTGATGAGGATCTGGCGCAGCCGGCCCGGGTCGCCGCGCACGTCGAGGGGCACGTCGGGGCGGATGAGGGTCGCCAGCTCCAGGCCCTTGACATGCGCCCGCTCGGCCAGTAGCTCCAAGGATTCTTCCACCGCCGCCCGCAGATCGAAGTCGACCACCTCCAGGTCCATCCGCCCGGCCTCGATCTTGGAGAAGTCCAAGATGTCGTTGATGACCCCGAGCAGCGCCTCGCCCGAGGTCCGGGCCGTCTCGGCGTAGTCCCGCTGCTCGGGACTGAGATCGGTGTCCAGCAACAGTCCGGTCATCCCGATCACCCCGTTGAGGGGGGTGCGTATCTCGTGGCTCATGTTGGCCACGAACTCGGACTTGAGCCTGGAGGCCTCCAGGGCCTGGGCGTGGGCGGTGACGAGGTCCTCCTCCATCCGGCGCCGCTCGGTCACGTCGGTGAGATAGACGAGAAGGGTCTCGGGGCGGCCCCCATCTCCCTCTTCGATGCGGATCAGGCCATGGACCCAGCGGTGGTCCCCGCTGGCGTGGCGGAGGCGGAAGTCGCACTCGGCCTGGCCGGCTCCCATGGCCGCCTGCTCGGCGCCGGCCCAACCTTGGCGGTCGTCGGGGTGGACCCGGGCGGTTACGAACCCGGCCTCGGCGGTCACCTCCCCGGGCTGGTAGCCGAAGATCCTCCCCACGTTGTCACTCACATAGGTGATGGCGCGGTCCTCCCGCCCGGCGCGCAGCACTACAACCGGACTGGCGGTGATCAGGTGATCCAGGAAGGCCTCGGCCTGGCGCAGGCGCTGGGTCCGCTCGCCCAGCAGCTCACTGGCCGTGCCCAAGGCGCGGCCCAGAAGTCCCACCTCATCGGCGCCTCCGGGTAGGCCGGTAAGGGGCTCTTCGTCCTGGAGGCGCTCGGCGTTGTCCCGCAGCGCCTCGACCCGTCGGGTCACGCCCACGCCAAAGATGAGAGCCGCCGCCAGCCCGCCCAACAACCCCGCCCCGACTATCACGCCCAGTGCGGTGTTGAGCCAGAAGGTCAGCCGGCTCTCCTGGGCCCGCCGGGCGGCCAGGAGGACAGCCTCGGTGTGGTCCATCTGGGCCAGCTCAGCCCGGAGGGCGTCCATGGAAGTCTTGGCCTGGGCGAGGAGGCCGATCTCGCTCGAAGAGACCACGCCAGGCCGGGGCGTGGCCACCAGCGTGTGCAGGTAGCCCAGCTGGTCTGAGGCCAGCGCCTCGACCCGATGGGCCCGGACCTCCTCGGAGGGGTTGTCGACCACCAGGGCGGCGAGGCCGGCCGCGTCTCGGGGTTCGGCCGTGAGGGCGGTGTTGTAGGGCTGGAGGAAGTCCGCCCGGCCGGTCAGGAGGTATCCCCGGGTGCCGGTCTCGGCGTTCAACCCATCCAGGCTCACCGTGTCGATCTGGCGGCGCACCAAGAAGGTGTGGTCGACCCAGTTGCGGGCGTTCTGGTCTTGGGCCTGGAGCACGGCGAAGGCAGCGCCGGCCAGCAGCAGGGCGACCAGGGGGACCGAGATGACGGCCAGGCCCTTGGTGCGCAGCGGCAGATCGGCCCAGCGTCGCAACTAGCCCGGCCCTCTCGTGGAGATCACCACGGCACCCCAGCTGGGTCCTGCGCCTAGACCGCCCAGCCAATCCGGCTTCGTCGCCATATCGCCCCCCTTACCGCATATCACCCAGAGGCTAGACCAGATCACCCACAGTGAGCTTCGAGTGCGACGCGGGCGGCCCGGGAGCCGAGGGCCGACCATGGTCCTGCGGCCTCCGGGCGCGCAGGTGGGGTGCCGGATACTCGACACAGCGGATGCCAGCCGCCAGCAGGCCGATTCACACCGCTGATTGAGACCCAGGTTGGCTCCGTGCGACTATCCATAGGGCCCTGACAACGCCTTCGCTCTGGTGGGATCCAAGGCTTCGACGACGCACACCCTCGGCGATACATGAGGAGGTCATCCACCTCAAGGGCATCGGCCACCCCCTGCGCGAGATCGCCATTGCCAACATCGGCCACGACCAGCCCAGCCTGTTGATCACCAGCGACCTGGTCACGCCGGCCAAGGACCTCTTCACCCGCTACGCAGAGCGGATGATCATCGAGAACGAACTCGACGCCGACATCTCCGGCTTCGGGCTCAACGCCCTGTCCTGGGGGCTACTCCTCAACGTCGACGTCGACACCACCCTCACCGTGGTAACCGGCAACTGCTACCGCCTGCTCGCCCGCAAGCTGGCCCGCTACGAGGTGGCCACCCCCGACCGGCTCTGGCGCCACTTCCTCGACAACACCGACACCATCACCGTCGCCGAGGATCACGTACGCGTCGACCTGGCCCTTCGCACGTATGCCCCCGTACTCATCGACGCCGGCTTCCCCGAAGCCGACATCCCCGTCCCCTGGTGACCCGCCCGCAGCCTCCGCTTCGGCTTCCCGCCCCGCTGAGCTTCGAACCGCAAAGGGACTATTGGAATTACCCCCCGAGGGGAACAAGGGGGCCGCCGGTGGGGTGTAGGCGAAACAATTTTCTCAAGGTTGAACCGGTTGCGTCCGAGAGTCAATACAGACGGTTTTGTCCCAAAAGAGTTAATAGTTAGGTTTTTCCAAATCGAACGGGCCAACCCCGGGAAACCGGGGGGCGCAGAGCTAACGGGCCTAAAGGAGCACTGCTCCCAGGGTGGCCGAGCAGCCGAACTTGGAGCGGTCGCATCCAGACCCTCCAGAAGGAGTGGTGGAGATGGGCCGAATCACGCGCTCCCTGGGAGCCGGTGCGATGGCCCTGAGCCTTGGACTGGGCGGCCTCGCATTCCTGGCCCGGCCGGTGGTGGCAGACACGACCAGCGCCACCAGCGCCGTCAGCGACGCCAGCTATTTCGTCAACGCCATCAACCAGCTGCGGGTCTCCAAGGGCCTCCCGACGCTGTACGTGGACCCGCGGATGGTGAGCATGGCCCAGAACTGGTCAAACGCCCTGATGGCGTCGGGGATGCTGTCCCACAACCCGAACCTCGAGTCCCTGGCCCCCTCAGACTGGACCTGGCTGGGTGAGAACGTCGGCGTGGGCGGGACGACGGCCTCGCTCCAGCAGGCCTTCGCCAACAGCCCGGAGCACTACGCCAACATGGTCGACACCCACTACAACGCCTTCGGCGTGGCCGTGTCCCTGGCCCCCAACGGATTCATGTGGGTCACCGAGGACTACGAGAACTCCCCGTCGGCGCCACTGGTCAGCTACGAGGCCGCAGTAGCAGCGTCGGGGTCAGGCGGAACGGCGGGTGCCACTGCCGCGGTGGCGGCGCCCTCGCTGCCCCGGACCCAGGTCTTCCCCCACCCGACCCAGGGCTACCGCATGGCCGCTGCTGACGGTGGTGTCTTCACCTTCGGCACCGCCGCCTTCGAGGGCTCGGCCGGCGGCATGGCCCTGGCCGCTCCGATAGTGGGCATGGCATCCACCCCCGATGGAGGGGGCTACTGGCTGGCGGCCCGGGACGGCGGCGTGTTCGCCTACGGGGACGCGGTGTTCTACGGCTCGGCCACCGCGGCGCATCCCCGCGCTCCGATAGTGGGCATGGCCGCCACCCCTGATGGAGGGGGCTACTGGCTGGTCAGTTCCACCGGGACCGTCTACAGCTTCGGCGACGCCGTCGCGCTGGGCTCCATCAGCGCCCCGACCGGGACCATCTCGGGCATAGCCGCCGCCCCCTCGGGCCAGGGCTTCTGGCTGGTCGGGCGCGACGGCAGCGTCCACGGCTACGGGGACGCTGCCACCTACGGCTCGGCGGCGGGTTCAAACCTGGCCGCCCCGATCGTGGGCATGGCATCCACCCCCGACGGCGCCGGGTACTGGCTGGTGGGTTCTGACGGTGGGGTCTTCTCCTACGGGGACGCCGCCTTCTTCGGCTCCGCCGGTGCCATCCGGCTCCAGGCTCCGATCGTGGGCATCCAGGCCACCACCGACGGTGGCGGCTACCGGCTGGTCGGGGCTGACGGGGGGGTCTTCTCCTACGGGGACGCCGAGTTCGACGGGTCCGCCGGCGGCCTGCGCCTGGTGGCTCCGGTTACCGGGTCGGCGGGGTGAACTCCGAGGACCTCGGCTCCTCCGGGGGAGGACGACGCGCCAGGCCCCCGGGGGGAATTCTCCCTCGGGATGGCAACCGGCCGGACCACGGAGTTGACTAGATATCGACTCTGACTCGGAATCGGGCCCAGACCGGGACACGCGCCACGGTAGGGACCCATGGGGCTATTGCATTCTAAGGTTGGTGAGTGGCGCCCTGGTCTCGTGGGCTCGGTGCAAGTGCGGCGCGGTCCCGCCGAGGAGGTCAGACACGTCTGCCCGCTCCAGGACCGGCTGTCTCTGTCCAAGGTCCCTATCACCAGGCCATGTCGTCGCCCGACTGGGCCGATGGGTGGCAGGGGTCCTGAGACCGACTCGAGGAGAGCCTCATCCCGGATCGGGAGTGGCTGCCGGCGGGGCTCATCAACGTCGCCGAGGCAACGGTACGACCGGCCCCGGTCGTGGCGGATCTCCTTCGCCTTACACCGCCCCCGCGTCACCGAAGTTGGCCACTGTCCCATCGGCCTTGGCCAGAATGTTCGGTAGCGAGGCACCATGGCCCTGACGGGGTCGGAGCGTGGCCGAGTTGGGCCGGGTCTTGTGCGCTGGCGGAGCCGGTAGGGCCCGCCGTGTCGACCTTCATCGTCTGCCTCGACCCAGGCGGGTCCGGGCCCACCCTGGCCATCAAGGACCTGATCGACCTGGCCCGCCTGCCCCACGACCGCCGCCAACCGCGCCGTGGCTGAGCACGCCCTGGCCGGCGAGGTCGATGCACCATGCCTGGCCGGAGCCCGCTCCGCGGGTGCCCGGATAGTCGGAAAGACCTGGCAGTGACCCATCCGACCCGAGATCAGATCAAATGTTCTGCGGGCCGCCACAGATCCTTCCGACTCGATGGGTTGTGGACGGGCTTACGTCTCGGAGCCGAAGAACCCGGCGTCGCCATAGGTGAAGATCCCTCCGTCGGAGGCCACCAGCCAGTAGCCCTTGCCATCGGGGGTGGCGGCCATGCCCACGATCGGCTTGGCCAGGTGGATGGCCCCAGCGGAACCGAAGAACCCGGCGTCGCCGTAGGTGAAGATCCCGCCATCGGAAGCCACCAGCCAGTAGCCCTTGCCATCGGGGGTAGCGGCCATGCCCACGATCGGCTTGGCCAGGTGGATGGCGCCGGCG
Organism: Acidimicrobiales bacterium; assembly: GCA_035533195.1. Taxonomy (GTDB): domain Bacteria; phylum Actinomycetota; class Acidimicrobiia; order Acidimicrobiales; family JAJPHE01; genus DAHUYE01. Next base: position 6,860 of record DATLUK010000200.1, read on the forward strand.
GAACCGAAGAACCCGGCGTCGCCG
>DATLUK010000201.1:0-4108 GCA_035533195.1 Acidimicrobiales bacterium
ACGACGGAGGCGAAGGCCTCGTTGCACTCGATGGCGTCGAACTCATCGATCTTCATGCCCGTGCGCTCCAACAGCTTCCGGGTGACCCGGTTGGGGGCCGACAGGACGAGGACCGGATCCTCGGCTCCGACGGCAAAGTGCAGCAGGCGGGCCCGGATCGGCAGCCCCAGTCGCTCGGCCGTGGCCCGGTCGGCCACCAGGGCCGCCGCCGCCCCGTCGGTCAACTGCGAGGAGTTCCCGGCGGTGATGTCCGGCGCCGTTTCCGGCTCCCATGACTGGGCCGGGGGCAGGGATGCCAGTTTTTCCAAGCTGGCGTTGTAGCGGATGCCCTCGTCAGTGGAGAGGATCCGGTCGGTCAGATTCCCCTCCTCGTCCTTGACCGGCACGGGCAGGATCTCCCGGGCGAAGTGACCGTTATCGGTGGCCCGCGCCGCCCGACGGTGGCTCTCCAGGGCGTAGGCGTCCTGATCCTCCCGGGTCACGCCGGCCTCCTCACCCAACTGTTGGGCCACCCGGAACTGGGCCCACAGGCGGTCATCGATCGCCCTCATGAAGTCGGGAGAGAAGGGACCGGTCCCGCCCCGGGCGTTGGACGCCATCGGCGCCCGGCTCATCGATTCGACCCCGCACACGACGGCCAAGTCGTACATGCCGCTCATGACGCTGGCGGCCACGAAGTGCAGTGCCTGCTGGGACGAGCCGCACTGCCTGTCGATGGTGGTGGCCGACAGGGTCCAGGGCAGTCCGCCGGCTATGACTGCGTTGCGGGTGACGTTGCAACCCTGCTCGCCCGACTGGGTGATACAGCCCCCCACCACGTCATCGAGCAAGTCCGGGTCGACGCCGGTGCGCTCCATCAGGTTGCGCAGGGTGAAGCCGAGCAGATCGGCCGGATGCCAGCCGGACAGCGCCCCCTTGCGCTTACCGAAAGCGGTGCGAACCACATCGACTATGACTGCTTCGCGAACTTCCATACTTAACTCCTGACCCGGTTGACCTTGTCGCTGCCGGCCTCGATCTCGATGGCGGCGCCGACCCACTCCGTCTTGAGCACTTCGGCCAGCAGGGCATCGTCCTCCACCCGAGCGTAGGTCCGCCTTCCATCGGGGACGTCGCAGATGGCCAGGCCCCAGGCCGGCTGGCCGTCCCGGCCGTGGACGACCGAATAGGCCACCACCGCGGCCGGGCCCGTCCAGGTGTCGACTATCGGGATCGGGTGTCCCGGCGCGCCCGCCCGGTCCACCGCGGCCTTTGCTCCCCGGCCGAGGCGGGCCACGGCGTCGGCAGAAGGAGGCTCGGTCGACCAGACACCGAAGGCGTGCTTGGTCATGTGCATGCCGACCCCGCTGACCAGGCCACCCGACCCGGGCGCGTCCCGGAGGACATCGACCATGGCCGCCGTGCTGTGCAGCCCGTAGCCGCTGCCCGGCCCTCCGGCAAAGGGGAGGCCACCGGTGACGGTGAGTCCCCGGCTGTCCTCCGGGGCGACGCCCAGGGCGTCGCAGGCGAAGGACAGCGAGCTGGTGAAGCAGCTGTAGAGATCGAGGTGGGCGACGTCATCGATCCCCAGCCCGGCCGCATCCAGGGCGGCCCGGGAGGCCGAAGCCATGGCCGGTGAGGACCACATCGGGTCGTGTTCGGCCAAGTAGGTGGCGTCTTCGGCATAGGCGCTGCCGCGCAGGTAGACCCGCCGATCCGAAGGAACACCCAGGGCGTCGGCCTTTTCCTCCGATGCCACCACCAGGCCGGCCGCCATGTTCACGTCCATGACCGCCACCATGAACTTGGTATAGGGGTAGCCCACCATGCGGTTGTCAGGGCCGGGCTCGATCAGCTCCTCGGGGCCGCGTCGGGTCGGGAACCAGGCGTGTGGGTTGGCTGCAGCCACGTCGGTCATGGGGGCCAGCAGCCGGCCCAGGCGACGGCGGTGCTCCTCCGGCTCAATACCCAGATGGGCCCGGCGGGCGATGTCGAACACGGCAAAGGTCAACCACGCCTGGAATACCTCGTGCGCCACCTCAGCCGGGTGGAACGGGGCTTCGAATGGGAAGGCCTTGCGCTCGGGATCTCGGTAGGACCAGGACAGCCGCCGGTCCTCCTTCTTGGCCCGGCGCACTGTGTCCAGCGCCTCTCCCCCCACCACCAGGCCCAGATCCATTTCGCCCCGGGCGATGGCGGCGGCGGCATCATCGATCAACAGATGAGGAGTGGTCCCGCCTATGCCGGAGTAGCGCCGCCGGGCCGGCGCCACGCCGAGGGCCTCGGCCAGCCGGCCCGCCGGGTCGTCATAGGGCCAGGTCTGGCAATACAGAACGTCGATGCTCTCCAGACCGGCCAGCACCCGGTCGGGACCAACGCCGGTGTCCGAGGCGGCCCGGCGGGCCACCTCTTCCCACATGGCCAGGGGCTCGGGGGCGTCGCCCTCCTCCGGGCGTCGCGTCATCTGGGCGGCGCCGATGATGCAGGCGGCCCGGGGCTCACTCACGACTCAGCGACCGGTCCAGACCGGCGGCCGCTTTTCTGCAAAGGCAGCCGGACCCTCCTTGGCGTCCTCGCTGGAGAAGATGCGGCCGGCCAGCTCGTTCTCGATCTGGAAGGCCGCCTTGAGATCGACGGCCATGCCCCTCAGGACGCTCTCCTTGGTGGCCTGTACGGCCAGGGGGGCATTGGCGGTGATGCGGGCCGCCCAACGCTGGGCCGTGGCCATCAGATCCTCCTCGGCCACGATCTCGTTGAGCAGGCCGAGGGCGAGCGCCCGCTCGGCGGGGAAGGCCTCGGCGGTGAGGAGGAACTCCATGGCGGCCGGGAAGGCCAGCTGGCGGGGTAGGCGGGCGGTGGTACCTCCGCCGGCAAAGAGGCCCCGCTTCGGCTCCATCACCCCGAAGCTGGCGTTGGGGGTGGCGATGCGGATGTCCACCCCACCCAGCATCTCCATGCCGCCGGCCACGCACGGCCCGTTGACGGCGGCGATGATCGGCTTATAGATGCGCAGGCTGCGCAACACCGCGTCGGTGCCGTCGCGCAGCTGGCACCCGTCGACCTCGGTCACGTCGCCCTGGGCGATCTCCTTCTGGAGATTGGTGATCTGGGGGATGTAGGTCTTGAGGTCGGCGCCGGACATGAAGTTGCGCTCGACACCGGTGATGATGGCCACCCAGGCATCGGTGTCATCGCGAAAGGTCCGCCAGGCATTGGCCAGGTCCCGGAAGTGGTAGAGGTCAAGGGCATTGCGGGCCTCGGGACGATCGATGGTGACTACCGCTACGTGACCGTCGCCCAGCTCATAGCGGATAGCCATCAGATGGTCCGCATGATCTCGTAGATCGAAGCGAAGCCCTTGTTCACCTTCTCCGGCAGCGGGACCGGCACGCCGAGCGCCCTTGCCCCCCACACGATCTGGGCGCTGCGTTCAACCAGGGCGGTGATGTGCAGCACAGTGGATGGGCGGGGTCCGACGGCCACCAAGCCGTGGTTGGCGATGAGAGCCGCGCCTCGGGCCTGGAGAGCCTTGACGGCCTCATCGCCCACGTCCTGGCTGCCGCTGGCGGCGTATTCCGAGCAGCGCACGTCCCCGCCGACATAGATGGAGAACTCATCGATGCAGGCCGGAATGTCCTGGTGGGACACGGCAAACATGGTGGCGTACACAGGATGCGAGTGGATGACCGAGCCGATGTCCTCGAAGGCGCGATAACAGGCGGTGTGTAACAGCTTCTCGGACGAGGCGGAGCGTCCTTCCTTGGCCGAGACGGCCTCCCCGTCGAGGTCGATCACCACCAGATCGTCCAGTGCCATCTCCTCATAGGAGACCGACGACGGCGTGATCACCACCGTGCCGTCCTCCTGGCGGGCGGAGATATTGCCCGCCGTTCCCTCCACCAGGCCGCGGTGCAACATGTCCTTGGCCGCGGCCAGAACAGCGGCGGGAGCATCCTCCACGAATTTCACAACACCTCCGGGTTGGCTACATAGCTCGGCTTGTCCCCGGCCAGAATCTTCTCGAGATCATCGGCCACCATGGTGGCCTGGCGGGCTTCGGTGTCGTAGGTGGCCCCGCCGATGTGCGGCGTGAGCACCACGTTGCCCATGGAACACAGCGGATGGTCGG
>DATLUK010000202.1:0-7593 GCA_035533195.1 Acidimicrobiales bacterium
TGATGGCCTCGACCCGGGCCACCTCGGAGTCTTCGATGTTGGCGTTCTTCAACTCCTTGGGCATGCCCGGCATCATCCCGAGGATGCTCTGGAGCGGCCCCATCTTCTTCACCTGCTGGAGCTGCTCGAGGAAGTCCTCCAAGGTGAACCGGCCCTGCTGGAGGGCGGCGGCGGCCTTTTCGGCCACCTCCTGGTCGTAGTTCTGCTCGGCCCTTTCGATGAGGGTGAGAACGTCACCCATGCCCAGGATTCGGCTGGCCATCCGGTCGGGATGGAAAACGTCGAAGTCCTCCAGCTTCTCTCCGGTGGAGGCGAAGGCGACCGGGCGGCCTACGACCTCTTTGATGGACAGGGCCGCCCCGCCGCGGGCGTCACCGTCCAGCTTGGTCAGGATGACCCCGTCCAGGGTCAGGGCGGCATGGAAGGCCTCGGCCGTGGTCACCGACTCCTGGCCGATCATGGCGTCGACGACCAGGAAGGTGTAGTCGGGCCTGACCGCCTCGGACACCCGGCGGACCTCGTCCATGAGCTCGGCGTCCACGGTGACCCGGCCGGCCGTGTCCACGATGAGGACGTCCCGGCCCAGACGCTCGGCCTCGGCCCGGGCCGCGATGGCCACAGCCACCGGATCGGTGGCCTGGCTGAACACGGGCACGCCGGCCTGGCCGCCCAGGACCCTCAACTGCTCGACGGCGGCGGGACGCTGCAGGTCGGCGCCGGCCAGGAGGGGCTGGCGGCCGGCCTGGCGGAACCAGCGGCCCAGCTTTCCGGCCGCGGTGGTCTTACCGGCGCCCTGAAGGCCGGCCAGCAGGATGACGGTGGGGGGCTTGGAGGCGTAGGAGATCCGGAGGGTCTCGCCTCCCAGGATCCCGATCAGCTCCTCGTGGACGGTCTTGATGACCTGCTGGCCGGGGCTGAGGCTCCTGGACAGCTCCAGGCCGATGCAGCGCTCCCGGATCCGGGTCAGGAGGTCGCGGACGACCTTGAAGTTGACGTCGGCCTCGAGCAGGGCCAGACGGATCTCCCGGAGGACCTCATCGACGTCGGCGTCGGACAGGGCCCCGCGGCTGCGCAGGCGTGCGAATATCCCTTCGAAACGCTCCGACAGGGACTCGAACATGGTCCCGAAAGGTTATCGGACCCCCCGCCGGCCCCCACCGGCCCCGGAGCCGTTCCGGGACGTCAGAGAGAGGCGCTAAGCGGCGAAGAGGGCGTCTACGAACTCATCGGGATCGAAGTCGATGAGATCCTCGGGCCCCTCCCCCACCCCCACCAGCTTGACCGGGATGCCTAGCTCGGCCTGGATGGCCAGGACGATGCCGCCCTTGGCGGTTCCGTCCAGCTTGGTCAGCACCACCCCGGTGACCCCGACAGCCTCCGCAAACTCCCGGGCCTGAGCCAGCCCGTTCTGGCCGGTGGTGGCATCGATCACGAGCAGGACCTCGCTCACCACCCCGGGATCGCGCTGGGCCACCCGGTGGACCTTGCGCAGCTCCTCCATCAGGTTGACCTTGGTGTGCAGGCGTCCGGCGGTGTCGGCCAGGACCAGATCGGCGCCCCGGGCCGCGGCCCGCTGGACTGCGTCGAAGACCACCGCTCCCGGGTCCCCGCCCTCGGCCCCCCGCACCAGGTCGGCCCCTACCCTCTCGGCCCAGACCTGGAGCTGCTCGGCGGCGGCAGCCCGGAAGGTGTCCCCGGCAGCCATGACCACCCGGTTGCCCTCGGCCGCCTGGCGCAGTCCGAGCTTGCCGATGGTGGTGGTCTTGCCGACCCCATTCACCCCCACGAACAGCCAGACATTGGTGCCGGTATCGGCCAGGTGCAGCCGGCGGTCCTCTACGGCCAGGTCGGACTTCAACTGGTCGCGCAGGGCGGAGAGGAGCTGCTCGGGCGTATCGAGGGAGTCGGACTTGACCCGCTGGCGCAGGCTGTCGATGAGGGTCCCGGTGGTGGCCACACCAACGTCGGCGCGGATGAGGGCCTCCTCGATGTCGTCCCAGGAGGCGTCATCGATGCCAGACCGGGACAGGACCGAACCGACGTAACCGGTGATGAGCCCCCGGGCCTTGCCGAGCCGGTCCCGCATCCGGGGCCGGGCCGGCAGGGGCGGTGCCTCCGCCTCCACGGCGGCGGCTAGCTCTGGGGTGACAACCGGAGGCGGCAGGACCTCGCGGTCGGCCACCAAGGGCTCGGCTGCAGCCTGGATGTCAGGAGGTTCGAGCTCCGGGTAACGACGGGCACGGACGAGGACCGCGCCGCCCACCACCATCACGAAGACGGCCAGCAGCACCACCACTACAACCAGTGTCATCGCGTCGGCAGCCTACCGACAGAGTTCCGGGCCCCGGGCGGCCGGGTCCCGAGGGGGGAGGGGGTCAGACTCGGGCGGAGACCTTTTCCGAGACGACCTTGCTCGATCCACCGGGCTGCATGGTGACGCCGTAGAGACAGTCCGCCGCTTCCATGGTGCGCTTCTGGTGGCTGACGATCACCAGCTGCGCCTCCTCGCGGAAATCGTTGATCAGGTCCAGGAATCGGTGCAGGTTGACGTCGTCGAGGGCGGCTTCGACCTCGTCCATCAGGTAGAACGGCGAGGGCCGACTGCGGAAGACGGCAAACAGGAATGCGATGGCGGTGAGCGAACGCTCCCCACCCGAGAGCAGCGAGAGGCGCTTGACGTTCTTGCCCGACGGGCGGCCCTCGATCTCCACCCCGGTCTCCAGCAGGTTGTCGGGGTCGGTGAGGCGGACCCGCCCGGCGCCGCCCGGGAAGAGGGTGGCGAAAAGCTTTTCGAAGTTGGCCGAGACGTCTGCATAGGCGGCGGCAAAGACCTCGACTATCTCCATGTCGATGGCCCGTATCACCTTGGCCAGCTCCCGCCGGCTGGCCTTGACGTCGTCCAGCTGGCCGTCGAGGAACTGGTGCCGCTCCTCCAGCCCCGCGAACTCCTCCAGGGCCAGAGGGTTGATCGGCCCCAGCAGGCGCAGCTCCCGGTCCAGGTCGCGCAGCCGGGCCGGCGCCGTGGTACCGGGCGGCAGCTCAGGGCAGGGGGCGGCCTTGGCCGTCTCCGGCTCGCAGTCGAGATCCCGGCGGATCATCTCCACGCTGGATTCAAGCCGTAGCCGGGCCTCGGCCTCTTCCAATGACGTCCGTTGGGCCTGGTCCCGGATCCGCTCCAGGGACCTCTCGGCTTCGGTCCGGTCCCGCCTCAACTCATCGAGGTGGGCGGCGGCGGCCCGGGTGCCCTCGGCCTGCACCCTCCGACGCTCCCTCAGTTGGACCAGCACCTCCTCCAGGGCGGCGGTACGGGCCTCCAACGAACAGGACAGGCGCCCTACGGCCACCAGGGAGGACTCCAACCGGGTCCGGCGTCCTGCAGCCTTCTGGCGCTCCTCCACGTGGGCCCGCAGGCGTTGCTCCACCTCCATGAGCCGAGCGGTGAGCACCGAACGGCGCTCCTCCAGGCCGGCGGCGCGGACCTCCAGCTCCGAGCGGAGGGTGGCCGCCGCCGCCGCCAAGCGGTCCAGCTCCTGACGCTCTGCCCGCCGGCGCCGGGTCTCCTCCTCGGCCGCCGACTCCCGGGCCTCCAGGGCGGGCAGGGACGCCTCCAGGCGAGCCACCTCCTGCCGCTCCGACTCGAGGCGGGCGGTCAGTTCGGCCAGGTCGGCCTCCACGCCGGCCAGTTCGGCCCCCGCCTCGACGGCCTGGCGGTCCAGTCGCTCCAAAGCCTCCGCACCCGCCCGACGCCGGGCTTCCTCGGCCGAGAGGGCGGCGACCGCGTCCCGGTCGGCGGCCACGGACGCATCCAACTCCTGGCGGGCACCGGCCAGGGTGGCGGTGGCCGCCTGGGCGGCTTCGGCCGCCGAACTCTGGCGCCGCCGGGCCTCTTCCAGCGCCGCCCCGGTGGCCCCACTGCCTGCCGCCCCCGTACGCCAGCCGGAGGGGGCGAAGCGGTCGCCCTCCCGGCTCACGGCCACCAGGCCCGGGCGGCCGGTAACCGCCTCCAGAGCCGCCTCCCAGCCTCCTTCCACCGCCGCCGTGGCCCCGACGATGGCGTCCAAGAGGGCCTCCACCCTGGGGTCCGCCGAGCGGACGTGGGCCCGCACGGCGCCGGCGCCGGCCGGAGCACTGACGGCGGGGTGATCCAGGCCGAGGGGCAGCACGGAGCCGTCCTGGCCCTGCGCCCTCAACCGGTGCAGGGCGGCCCGGGCCGTCTCCGGACCGTCGACGATGACGCTGGACAGGGCGTCCCCGGCGGCGGCCTCGAAGGCCGCCTCCCAGCCGGCATCGACCTCGATCAGTTCGGCCAGCGTGCCGACCACGCCGGCCAGCCCGGTCAGGCGCTCGGCCCCGGCCCGGGCCGCGGCTTCATCCAGGGCCTGGGCCAGCGCCTCGGCCCGGGCGGCCGCGGAGTGCAACCGCCGATCGGCCTCCCGCTGAGCGGCGTCAGCCGCCTCGAAGGCGGCCCGGGCCGTCTCCAGCCGGCGGGCGGCCTGCTCCCGGGCGGCGGCCAGGGCCGCCATCGTCCCCTCGGTATCGGCGCGGTCGGCCTGGATGGGCTGGGCGTCGGCCAGGGCCGAGTCCCGACGAGCGGAGAGGGACCGGCGGCGGAATTCCAGGCGCTCGGTCTCCTGCCGGTCCCGTTCGACTGCCGTCCGTCGCCCGGCCAGAGCGGCCCGGGCCTCAGCGGCGGAGGTTTCGGCGGCCGGCGTGCCGGAGGCCGGGCTGTCGGCGGCCGGCGGGCGCCCGGCCGAGTCGTGGCCGCCCCAGCGCTCTTCGAAGGCCAGTCGCGCCCCTTCGGCGGAGCGCTCGGCCGATGTGACCCGGGCCGCTTCATCCAGGAGGCTCTGGGCCGCCGTCTCGACGTCGACCAGTTGGGTCCCCAGGGTGGCGGCGTCGGCCTCCAGGCTGGCCACCACCCCTTCATCCCTGGAAGCCAGCAGGTCGCGCTCGAGGGACCGGCGGCGTTCGGCCAGCAGGGCCAGGACACCCCGGGCCCGGGCCCGGGCCCCCTCCAGCTCCCCGACGGCGTCGGCCAGGCCCCCATCGCTGGCCGAGGCGGACATGGCCCGCTCGGCCAGCAGTACGTCGGCGTCCAGGGCGCTGAGCCAGGACCGGACGGCCTTCTCCTCCTCGGCCAGGCGCTGGTGATCGGCCCCAGCGGCAGCCAGGCGGCCCTCAAAGGCGGCCATCTCCAGGCCGGCCACGTGCACCCGCAGGGCCCGGACCTCATCCGCCAGCTCAGCGTGGCGGCGGGCGGCCTCGGCCTGGCGCTCCAGGGGCCGGAGTTGGCGCCTCACCTCCCTCAGCAGGTCGCTGAGGCGGGTCAGGTTGGCCTCGGTCGACTCCAACCGGCGTTGGGAGCGCTCCCGGCGGCGGCGGTACTTGAGGACCCCGGCGGCCTCTTCGATGATGAGCCGGCGGTCCTCGGGACGGGCGTTGAGGACCGAGTCCAGCTGGCCCTGGCCCACGATGACGTGCTGCTGGCGGCCCACGCCCGTATCGGACAGCAGCTCCTGGACATCGAGCAGCCGGCAGGGTGCCCCGTTGATGGCGTATTCGCTGTCCCCCGAGCGGAAAAGGGTCCGGGTGATGGTGACCTCGGCCAGGTCGATGGGCAGCATGCCCGAGGAGTTATCGATGGTGAGGGAGACCTCGGCCCGGCCCAGGGCCGGCCGGGAGGAGGTCCCGGCAAAGATGACGTCCTCCATCTTCCCCGAGCGCACCGTCCTGGGTCCCTGGGCGCCGAGCACCCAGGCCACGGCGTCGACGACATTCGACTTACCGCTGCCATTGGGACCCACCACGACCATGACCCCGGGCTCGAATTCAAGGGTGGTCGTGTCCGCGAAGGACTTGAAACCCTTGAGGGTCAGTGCTTTCAGGAACACGCGCTTTGAACTTACGTCGTCAGGGGGCCCCCGGCGCGCATAGTCAGGCCGGGCCCGGTGCCCGGCCCGCCGGCTGACACCGGGGGCAGAAGAAGGTCGAGCGCCCGCCCCAGGCCCGGCGGACGATGGGGCCGCCGCAGCCGGCGCAGGCCATGCCCTCCCGGGCGAAGACCAGGTGGCGCTCCTGGTAGCGCCCGGGCCGGCCGTGGACGTCGCGGTACTGCAGGTCGGACAGGCTCGAGCCGCCCAGGCGAACCGAGGCCCGCAGGATGCGCAGCATGTGCCGATAGAGGGCCCGGGCCTGGTCATCGTCCAGGGCCGAGGCCGGGTGGTCGTAGCGCAGGCCGGCGGCATGGAGGATCTCATCGGAGTAGATGTTGCCGATCCCGGCCACGAAGCGCTGGTCCATCAGCAGGGCCTTGAGCATGGTGCGCCGAGCCCGCAGCCGAGTGGCGAAGCGGGCCGCGGTGAGGCCATCGGTCAGGGGATCGAAGCCGAGGTGGGCCAGCTCGGCGGGCCGGCCTCGTCTCGACGGCTCGTGCCCCTCGGAGAGGAAGACCTGGCCGAAGGTCCGGGGGTCGACGAAGCGCAACTCCGAGCCGTCCTCGAAGACGAGGACCACGTGGCTGTGCTTTGGCCTCGGGTCCCGGCCGTCGGACAGCAGGAGTTGGCCGGACATGCCCAGATGGACCACCAGGACCTCCCCGCCGGCACTCAAGGTGAGGAACTTGCCCACCCGACCCACCGCCTCCACCGGCCGGCCCCGCAGGCGCCGGTCGAGCTCACCCGGATCGGGGTGGCGGCGGACGGACCGCGGGCCGGTGGCTTCCACCCCGGCGATGCCCCGGCTGACCGTTTCGGCCTCGAGGCCCCGCCGAACTGTCTCCGCCTCCGGCAGCTCGGGCACGGCGCGTCAGCCTGGGTCCGACTCGGCCATCTGCTTCCAGGCGGCCCGGGCGGCGGCCTGCTCCGCCTGCTTCTTGGACCGGCCCTCCCCCACACCGGCGGCCTCGGTGCCGATGTGCACGGTGGCGAAGAAGCGCTTGGCGTGGTCAGGGCCCTCGTCCAGGACCTCGTAACGAGGCAGGGGCCCGCCCAGGCGGGACGCCAGTTCCTGCAGGCGGGTCTTGTAATCCTGGCCGCCGGGCCCGGCGGCCGCCTCGGTGATCCTCTCGGCCAGGAGAGCCATGACCAGCCGCTCGGCGTGCTCCCAGCCGCCATCCAGGTACACCGCGCCGATGACCGCCTCCACGGCGTCGGCCAGGATGGACGGCTTCTCCCTACCCCCGGAGAGATTCTCGCCCCGGCCGAGCAGGAGGGCCTCGCCCACCCCGGCCTCCACCGCCACATCGGCCAGGGCCTCGGAGTTGACGACCGAGGCCCGCAGCTTGGCCAGCTCGCCTTCGGGTAGGTCGGTGTAGGTCCGGTAGATGAAGTCGGTCACCACCAGCCCGAGCACGGCGTCGCCCAGGAACTCGAGGCGCTCGTTGGAGGTCTCCCCCGGGTTCTCCGCGCACCAGGAGCGGTGCCGCATGGCGTGGCGCAGCAACTCAGGATCCCCAAAGCTGTGACCGAGGCGGCCGGCCAGGGCGGCCAGCTCGGGCGGAGCCGTGCCTGCCCCTATGAGCCGAGCTTGGCGACCACGTAGTCGACGGCGTCGCGGACGGTCTTGAGATCCTCCATGTCCTCGTCCTCGATCCGG
>DATLUK010000203.1:0-8905 GCA_035533195.1 Acidimicrobiales bacterium
GGTCTGGAGCCGGGACGTCGATCCGGGCCAACCCACCAGCGCCATCGAGATCGAGTCATCGCCCGTGCTCGACCTTTCCACCCAGCCGGCCGAGGTCATCGTGGGAAGTGATGACAACGGCTCAGCCAACATCCAGGTCACCGGCGTGCAGGCCTTCAATGCCTATACCGGAGCCCTGCAGTGGAAGTACGAGCCGGAGCGCAATGCTGTCGTGCACCAGCTGGGCGAGGACGGCCAGGGGGACGCGTGCGGAGATGTGTGGTCCTCACCGGCGCTGGATGCGCCGGCCGGCTTGGTCGTCTTCGGCACCGGTAACTGTGGCAACCAGTCGGCCGCCGTTGCCCACCACGACTTTGCTGACAACTCCGGCATCTTCGCTCTCAACGCGCGCACCGGCGCCCGGCAGTGGTCCTTCTTCGAACCGGTCAACCAGTACGACACCGGCCACCCCGCCGATTCCGGAACGGGAGACGATGACTTCGGCTCCTCGGCTGTCATCGCTCACGGTGTAGCCCTGGGCAAACGGAAGATCCGGAACCTGGTGGTGGAGGCCAGCAAGTCCGGCTATGTCTACGCCGTGGATGAGGCCACCGGTGCCAAGGTCTGGCAGGACGAGTCGTCCCAGGCCGGCCAGCTCAGTCCGCAGCTGGTCGGCTCGGTGGGCGGAACGATCGGGGCGGTGGCTCTGGGACAGTCCGGGGGCCGGCCGGCCCTGTTCATGACCTCGGCCGTCCCGCTGCCCCTGGCCGGTGACGGCATCGACACCGGTCCTACGCCTCCGGGTGTGACCCCCGACGCCTCCCTGGCCTCGGACCCGACCCGGGCCTTCTCTCTCCACGCCGTGGACCTGGCCACGGGAGCTGTGCTCTGGCAGGACCCGCTGAGCGCTCCAAGTTACGCCCCGGTCACCTACTCCGACGGGGTGCTCCTGGCCCCCTCCACCACCGGCTTTGCCGTGGCCGCCTACAACGCTGACTCCGGGGCGCTGCTGTGGGCATCGCCTTCGGGAGCGGCCGATTCGGGCGGCGCCGCCATCGTCGGGCCCGACTTCTTCCTCGGCACCGGCACGTCCTTCGGGTCGGCCGGTCCGAGCGAGGTGCCGCCCCAGGCCTTCGGACTGTGGTCCTACGGCGTAGCCGGTAGCTGAGCGAGGGACCGGTCTCCCTGGCCACGGCGTGGGCGGGGTCGATCACCGTGCCGACGGAGAGATTCGAACTCTCACTGACGACGACCTAAACGTCGTGCCTCTGCCAGTTGGGCTACGTCGGCGGGAGCTTCCTAGGGCACCAGGCTGCCACTAATCAGTCGAGGGCGTGGTTCCATGCTATCGAACAGATGTGTGGGCCCTGGAAGCGTCCGGGTCACCGATCCCACGGAGTACCCTCCGGGCATGTCAGTGCAACATCCAGACCTGAGCGTCATCACCGCCCAGATGTCCGCGACCGACAGGTCCCAGGACATGTTCAACCGCCTTCTCCAGGAGCGCATCGTCTTCCTGGGCACGGAGGTGACCCAAGCCTCGGCCAACCTGGTGTGCGCCCAGCTCCTCCTGCTGGCGGCGGAGGACAATGAGAAAGACGTGGCGCTCTACATCAACTCCCCGGGCGGCTCGGTCACCGACGGCCTGGCCATCTACGACACCATGCAGTACATAGCCCCCGACGTGGCCACCATCTGTCTCGGCTTGGCCGCCTCGATGGGTCAGTTCCTCCTCTGCTCCGGCACCCCGGGCAAGCGTTACGCCCTGCCCCACTCCCGCATCCTCATGCACCAGCCCTCGGGCCAGATGCAGGGGCAGGCCTCTGATATCGCCATCCAGGCCGAACAGATCGTCTATCTCAAGCGGATGATGGCCGAGCGGATCTCCTTCCATACGGGCCAGCCCCTGGAGCGGATCGAGGCGGACTCCGACCGCGACCGGTGGTTCACGGCCGAGGAGGCCAAGGACTACGGCTTCATCGACCAGGTGATCGCCCGCTCGACCTCGACCAACATCTCCACCTAGACCAGTGCGTCTCCGCCCTGCCGGGGCTGCCGGAGGAGGTTCCACCTCTGGCGCCGCCGGCGCCCGTTCGGACCAGGTCCGGGTGATCACCCCCGAAGTCCGGGTGTTCCGCCGGGTGGTGGATATCTGGCGGTACCGGGAGCTACTGACCGGCCTGATCAGCAAGGAACTGGCCGTCAAGTACAACGCCAGCTTCCTCGGGATGTTCTGGTCGATGCTCAATCCGGCCTTCACCCTGGGCATCTACTACTTCGTCTTCCAGATCGTGCTGGGCAGCGGAATCTCCGACTTCGCCATCTTCTTGATGTCGGGCCTGTTGGCTTTCAACCTGTTCAACTATTCGACCCAGAACGCCACCGGGACCATGGTGGGCAACGCCGGGATCGTGAAGAAGGTCGCCTTCCCCCGGGAGATTCTGCCCCTGGCGTCGGTGGGCGCAGGCATGGTCTTCTTCTGCTTCCAGGCCGTCGTCCTGGTGCTGGTCCTGGGCGGATCCCGGTACTCGCCCGGGCTCAGCTACCTACCGCTCATCGTGCCCGCACTTCTGGCCCTGATCGTGCTCGCCGCGGCCCTAGCCATCTTCCTTTCGGCCGTGAACGTCTACCTACGGGACACCCAGCACCTGGTCGAGCTGATCGTGGGGGCGGCCTGGTTCTGGTCAACCCCGATCGTCTACTCCTACAGCTCCATCGCCAAGAAGCTGGCGGCCCACCACATTCCCTCGTGGGTTCCCCTCCTCAATCCTCTCACTGACATAGTCCTGGTGTTCCAACGCGCCATCTACGCCAAGGTCTACGGAGCCAGTAAGAACCCGGGCGCCCTGCGACCGGGCTCGGCTCTCCAAGCGAGCGCTCAGACCCTGCCCGCCAACGGTCAGTGGTGGTACCTCTGGCATGTCCTGGTGGTGCTCGGTATCAGTGTCTTCCTGCTCTTCGGCGCCTTGGCGGTCTTCGGCCGCCTCGAAGGAAACTTCGCCGAGGAGCTGTGAGCGGAGGTGGCGAGTTGAGCGAGGCGAACGAGTCGGCGTTCGACAACGAGCGGGTCATGGCCGAGATCCGGGACGAGGTCGCTCGACGCCGGGCGGCGGGCGACTTCCCGCCCAGCCTGGAGCGGGAGCTCGACTTGGCCTTCGACCGCTACGTGCCGGCGGGGTCGGTCAGCTCCGACTTCACCGAGGCGGTCAAGGCGGCCGACCGGGCGGCTTACATAAATGTGGCCGTGCCCACCGGGTCCCAGAAGCCCGGCGTCGGTGAGGTCAAGCGGGTCCTGCGCAAGGCCATGGCCTGGTACCTCAACTACCTGGCCCAGCAGACCACGGCCTTCGCTACCGCCAGCGTGCGGGCCATGCGCTCGCTGGGGGAGCGCCTGGAGATGGTGGAGGAACAACTGGCCGAGCTGGTCCCGGCCCGGGACGATGCGGCCGATCGCCCGCCGGTCGCCCCTGACCTCGGGCAGTGGGCCAGCCTGTGTATCGAACGGCTGCCGGTCCGCGGTCGGGTACTGCATGCCGAATGCGGGGACGGTGCCTTGCTGGGGTCCCTGGTGGAGGCGGGGGTGGACGCCTACGGGGTCGAACCCCGGGGTCCGCTGGTGGACGCGGCGGCCACCGCCGGCCTGGAGGCGTGGCCCGATGACCCGGTTGAGCACCTCTCGGCGGTGGCCGAAGGGTACCTGGCCGGTCTGGTGCTCTCCGGCTGTGTCGATCGCCTGGCTCTGCCCCGGCAGCGCCGATTGATCGAATTGGCTGCCGCCAAGCTCGCCCCCGGTGCCCCCCTGATCGTCATCGCCACCTTCCCCCGAGCCTGGGCCACCTCCGTGCCGCCCCTGGAGGCCGACCTGGCTCCGGGCCGCCCGTTGCATCCGACTACGTGGTCCCATCTGCTCGGGCGTTCACGGTTCACCGACATAGTCGTTCAGGACGGTGGCGACACCGCCGCGGTGACGGCCAAACGGTCGGGTTGAGCGCCAGCGCCGTCCACCAGGTCATCCCCTCCCTGGTCCGGTGGGATGCCATCGGCAACCACTCGTTGCAGGTTCAGTCGATCCTGAGGGAGATGGGCCTGGACTCGGAGATATACGTCAATGACGTCGGCCCGGAGTACGCGGGGAAGGCCCACTTCTTCGATCGGTACCGGAGCCAGCCCGGAGCCTGGCTCATGTACCAGGCCTCGACCGGGAGCCGGCTGGCGTCCTGGTTCGCCCAGCGGCCCGAGCCGAAGCTGGTCAATTACCACAACGTCACTCCGCCACAGTTCTTCGAGCGATGGGAGCCCCGGCTGGCCGATGAGATGGTCGATGGTCGCCACCAGATCGCCAAGCTGGCCGGGGTGGCGCGCCACGGCATAGCCGTGTCCCGTTACAACGAGGAGGAGCTGATCGAGTTTGGCTACCGGTCTACCTCGACCTCCCCTTTGATGGTCGATATGAGCCGCTTCGACACGCCCTCGGACCCGACCACGGCGGGCTGGCTCGACCGCCAGCGCGAGAGGGGGGGCATCGGCATCCTGTTCCACGGGCGCATCTCGCCCAACAAGGCCCAGCACGATCTGGTCAAGGTCCTGGTGGCCTACCGGCGCCTGTACGACCCCCGGGCCCGTCTTCATCTGACCGGCGGAGCTTCGAGCGGGACCTATCGCTTCGCCCTGCGCCGCTTCATAGCCGGTGAGGGTCTGTGGGATGGCGTGGACCTGGCCGGCCCCGTGTCCTCGGAGGAGCTGGCCGCCTACTTCCGGGGAGTCGATGTCTATGTCAGCCTGTCCGAGCACGAGGGCTTCGGAGCCCCGCTGCTCGAGGCGATGTTCAACGGCCTGCCCATAGTCGCCTTCGCGTCCAGCGCCGTGCCCGAGACGGTGGGGGATGCCGCCTTGCTGCTGACGGACAAGGCTCCAGGGGTGGTGGCCGCCGCCATTCACCGGGTGGTCACCGATCCGGTCCTCCGGGCCTCTCTGGTGGAAGCCGGAAGGCGCCGGTTGACCGAACTCGACCTGAGCCGGACCCGGTCGTCCATGCGGACGGTCCTCTCGAAGGTTCTGGAGGGACAGGCATGACGGTCCTCAGGAGGCCGCCGGATCCGTATGTGGCCGACGTCGGATCGGTCCGCGCCATCCACCAGTTCCTGCCCGCCCTGATGCCGGGTGATGCCTGTGGCATCCACACCCTGGCGGCCCAGGAAGCGCTGAGGGAGGCTGGCTTCGAGTCGGAGATCTTCTGCGAGGCGGTCCATCATGACTTGGACGGAAGGGGCCGGCACTTCTCCGAATTCCCCGGGTTCGCCCAGGGCAGCATCCTCGTCTATCACCTGGCCACCGGCTCGGTACTGGCCGACTATGTGAACGCGCGCAGCGAGCCCCTGGTGGTGGATTACCACAACCTGACGCCGGCAGCGTTCTTCCGGCACTGGGACATCAGCGTGGCCAACGCCGTGAGTTGGGGCCGGGCCCAACTGTCCATGCTGGTGCCGAGGACGGCTCTGGGTATGGCGGACTCCGCCTACAACGAACTGGAGATGGTCGAGCTCGAATACCGTCGGACGGCGGTGGTGCCGATCCTTCTCGACGTCGCTGCCGACACCGTCGAGGTCGACGGTGACACCCTCGAACGGCTGGAGGGAGACAAGGCGGGAGGGGGAGCCGACATTCTCTTTGTCGGCCGGCTGGCGCCCAACAAGGCCCAAGAGGATCTGGTCAAAGCACTGGTCATGTACCGCCGTGCCTATGACCCGATGGCCCGGTTGCGACTGATCGGACGGCCGGCCACGGACAGCTACCAGCGCGCCCTGGACGCTTTCATCTCCGACCTGGGGCTGGGCGAGGCGGTGACCGTCACCAGTGGGCTGTCCGAGGCTCAATTGGCGGCCTACTACCGGAGCGCCGACGTCCTGGTGGTGCTGTCCGAGCACGAGGGCTTCAACACCCCGTTGGTGGAGGCCATGCGTCACCGGTTGCCGGTCATCGCCTATGCCTCCTGCGCGGTGCCCGAAACCCTGGGTGACGGCGGCCTGCTCCTACCGGACAAGTCCCCGAGCACGGTGGCGGCGGCGGTGCACCGGGTGGTGAGTGATGCCACCCTCCGGGACGCGTTGATCCAGGCCGGAACCCGGCGGTTGGCCCAGTTCGACCTCGACGCATCCAAGCATCGGTTCGTCAATGCCATCACCTTCCTGACGGGCGTGAGCGTTTGAAGCTGGTGTTCGTGGTGCCCCGCTACGGCCGTCAGGTACGGGGTGGGGCCGAGACGGGCGCCCGGCAGCTGGCCAGCCGCCTGGCCCTCATGCCCGGTTGGTCCGTAGAGGTGCTGACCACCACTGCACTCGATTCGGGCACCTGGCAGGCCGAGCTGCCGGAGGGGTCGGTTGAGGAGGATCGGGTCCTGGTTCGGCGCTTCGCCTGCGGCTCGGGTCGCCATCCGGACTTCGACACCTACTCGGGCCCGGTCCTCAGCGGCGCGGCTGAGAGAACCGAGGAGGAGTCACGGCGCTGGATCGAGATGCAGGGACCGGTGAGCCCCGGCCTGATCGAGGCGGTGCGGACCTCGGACGCCGACGCCATGGCCTTCTATCCGTATCTGTACCACCCGACCGTGGTGGGCCTCCCGCAGGCCCGACCGCCGGCCCTGCTGCACGCCGCCGCCCACGACGAGCCGGCCATCCGGCTCCCCATCTTCCAGCAGGTGTTCGGCGCCGCCGATGGGCTGGTGTTCCATTCCTGGGCCGAGCGGGAGCTGGTAGGGCGTCTGTTCCCTGTCGGGGGACATCCCCAGATCGTCCTCGGACTCGGGGTTGACGATCCACCGCCAGGGCCGATCCAGCCTCCCGAGCAACCGGGCGGACGGCCATTCCTGCTTTGTCTGGGTCGGGTGGACGAGCAGAAAGGCGTCGGGGCGCTGTGGCGCTTCTTCCTCGCTTACAAGCGCCGCCGACCCGGTCCCCTGGCCCTGGTCCTGGCTGGCCCGGTGGTGGACGCTCCCCCTGACCACCCCGATCTGCTGGTGACCGGTCCGGTATCGGAGTCCGTCAAATGGTCGCTTCTCCGGCATTGCGACATCCTGGTGTCGCCCTCTCCGTTCGAGTCGTTCTCACTGGTCGTGGCCGAGGCCTGGGCCGCCGGCTCCCCGGTGCTGGTCAACGCCATATGCGCAGCGACGATGGAGAACGTCCGGCGTTCCGGAGGCGGCCTGCACTACCGGGGCTACGCCGAATTCGAGGCGACGGTCGATCGCCTGTTGGGCGATCCGGGGCTGCGGGGAGAGCTGGCCTCCAGGGGGGCGGCTTATGTTTCGTCCCAATTCTCCTGGCCGGTGGTCATCGAGCGATACCGTCGCTTCGTCCAGGAGGTGGTACAACGGACCGCCTCGGACCGGCCCTCGGGCGGTCGGCACTCACAATGAATCCCCCGATGTACATCGGCACTGGCCCCAGGTCTGGCACAATGGGCACTCCAGCCACTCCCGTCACTCGGGCCACTCCGCTCCCATGATTCGAACCCCTGTCTCCCCCCGTCGTTCTTGGATCCGCCGACCTTTGGTGGCGGGTGGGGTGGTGGGGATGTCGCTGGCAGCATCCTTCTCGGCCAGCCCGGCTTCGGCTTCGTCCTCCACCACCAGTTCCAGCACGTCCTCGACCACCAGCACCACCGCCCCGGCGTCGCCCCCGTCCGTCAACCTGGACGGCCACGGATGGGGCCACGGGATCGGGATGGGACAGTGGGGTGCGCTGGGATACGCCCTGGGGGGTGAGGCCTATTCATGGATGGTCGGCCACTACTACGGCGGAACGACCCTGGGTACCAGCCCCAACTCGAACATCCGGGTCCGCCTGGTGGAAAACGACGGCAACGACGTCATCGTGACTTCGGCCAGCCCCTTCACGGCGGCGGGGACAGCGGTGCCGGCGGGACACGCCGCGCTCATGCACCTGGCCTCCGCCGGCAGCTGGACGGTGTCGACCGGGCCGGGTTGTGCCGGGCCCTGGACCCAGGTCGGCACGGCTTCGGATTCCCAGGCGATGAACAACGGGGCCCAGGGCGGAGCGTCCCCGACCCTGGCCGCCACCACCCCTCCCCAGGCGGTGGCCACCCCCTCGATCACCAGTCCCACCGCCACCCGTTCCCAGGTGCTCCAGCTCTGCCAGGCCTCGGCGCCGCTGTATGTCAGAGGCGACATCGAGGGAGCCGAAATCAACGGGCTGGAGCGGACCGTCAATGTCCTGCCCCTGGAGTCCTACCTGCAGGGCGTGGTCCCCTCGGAGTCTCCGTCCTACTGGGGAACCCTGGGCAGCTCCGGCGCCCAGGGACAGCCCCAGGGCTTCCAGGCCTTGGAGGCGCAGGCGGTGGCCGCCCGTTCCTATGCCCTGGCGGATGAGGAGAGCCCCAGCTCCCAGGGCGGTACGGGGGAGTACGGCTACGCCGATATATGCGATACCACCTCCTGCCAGGTCTACGGCGGTATGAACGCCGAGAGCTCCACTTCCAACCTGGCCGTTCAGGACACGGCCGGCCAGACCCTCCTCACCTCCGGCGGCCAGGCGGCCTACGCAGAATTCTCCTCCTCGACCGGCGGCTGGACGGCAGGCGGCGGCTTTCCATCGGTGGTGGACGCAGGCGACTCGGTGTGCGTGCCCAGCGCCTGTAATCCGAACCATGCCTGGACGGCCACCATCCCCGTGTCCACCATCGAGTCCGCCTATCCGTCCATCGGGACCTTCCAGGCCGTCGGTGTGACCTCCCGAAGCGGGCCATCGGCGGCGGACATGGGTGGGCGCGTCCTCCAGGTCAGCATTCAGGGCAGTGCCGGATCGGTATCGGTCACCGGTTCCACCTTCGCCAGTGAGTTCGGGCTCAAATCCAACTGGTTCGCGGTGACCGGAGCCCCCAGCGGGGGAGTGGACGGATACTGGGCGGAAGG
>DATLUK010000204.1:0-5170 GCA_035533195.1 Acidimicrobiales bacterium
CCACCCGTCATCCCGGGCCATGACGCTGGCGATGCGCAGAGCGAAGCACTTCTTCCCCAGGAGGGCGTTGCCCCCGTAGCCGGACCCGAAGGACCAGATCTCATGGGTTTCGGGGAAGTGCACGATGTATTTGTTGTCGGAATTGCAGGGCCAGGCCACGTCAGCCTGCCCCGACTCCAGGGGGGCCCCGACGGAGTGGATGCAGGGGACGAAGTCCCCGTCCTCACCCAGGACCTCCAGGGCGCCCCGGCCCATGCGGGTCATGATCCGCATGTTGACCACCACGTAGGGGGAGTCGGTCAGCTCCACGCCGATGTGGGCGATCCGGGAGCCCAGGGGACCCATGGAGAACGGGACCACGTACATGGTCCTGCCCTTCATCGAGCCCTCGAACAGCCCGATCAGCGTCCTACGCATCTCGGCCGGATCCCGCCAGTTGTTGGTCGGCCCGGCATCGGCCTCATCGGCGGAGCAGATGAAGGTCCGGTCCTCCACCCGGGCCACGTCAGCCGGGTCGGAGCTGGACCAGTAACTGTTGGGACGCTTGGCGTCGGACAGGCGGGTGAAGGTGCCCTGATCGACCAGCAGCTGGGCCAGCCGGTCGTACTCCTCGGCCGAGCCGTCACACCACTCGACGCGGTCAGGCTGGGCCAGGGAGGCGATCTGGTCGACCCATTCGATCAGCTTTCGGTTCTTGGTCGGCGGCTGGGCTGTGGGCACTTCGGCACCTCTCTCTCCCGCGCGGCGTTGCGCAGGACGGCTGGGACTTTTTTGATGGTAGGACCGTACCGATCGGGGGACGCAATTCCAGTATCCCCCAGCCCCACCTGCGTACTCTCCGTGGGTGCCCGATCCGCCCCCGCCGGCCGTGGCGGGCGAAGGCGCGGTGGGCGACGACTCGGTGGGAGAGCTGGCCGCCATCGCAGCCCTGGGAGCCCGCCTGGGTCGCCCCCCGTCCGGAGAGCTCTGGCTCGGGGACGATGCCGCCGTGGTCGAGCCGCTCAAGGGGCCACTCCTCCTGGCCACGGACACGGTGGTGGCCGGGATCCACTTCGATCTGCGCTGGTCGGCCCCCGCTGATGTGGGCTGGAAGGCCATGGCCGTCAACATCAGCGATCTGGCCGCCATGGGCGCCCGGCCCCACCGGGCCCTGGTGTCGGTGGCCGGCCCGGCCGGGACCGACATCCCCGGGCTCTACGACGGCCTGCTCGAGGCCTCAGCCGAATACGGCTGCCCCATCGTGGGGGGCGACCTCACTTCGGCGCCGGTGCTGGTCCTCACCGTGGCCGTGACCGGCTCGATGCCGCCCGGTTGCCAGCCGGTGACCCGGGCGGGCGCCGCCCCCGTGGACGTGGTGTGGCTGACCGGGCCGTTGGGCTCCTCGGCGGCCGGCCTGGCCGCCCTGGTCCGGGGGGAGAGGCACCACCCCCTGGCTGGTGCTCACCGCCGGCCCCGGGCCCGGCTGGAGGAGGGGACGGCGGCCCTCGTGGCCGGGGCCTCGGCCATGATCGACCTGTCCGACGGTACCGCCATCGACCTCTGGCGCCTGGGCTTGGCCTCCGGCGTGGGGATGGAGTTGGACCGTGTGCCGGCGGCCGACGGGGCCACGGCCGAAGAGGCCCTCGGCGGGGGAGAGGACTACGAGTTGGCCTTCACCGCCCCGGCGACGGCCTCGAATCGGGTTCATGAGGCCTTTGCCGCCGCCGGGTGCCGGCCCCCATTGGCCGTGGGCCGTTGCACGGAGGGTGAGCCGGGGCGGGTTCGCCTAAACGGAGCCGACGTGGGTGTCCGGGGCTGGGAGCACCGCTTCTGAGCGTGCCGCCCCGGCCTCGGATGGTGGTCGGGAAGGGGTCAGCTAGGCGGCGGAGCCGCCTAATGGGCTCAGGCGGCGGAGCCGCGGGGCGCCTTCTGGACCTTGCCCGCCCGGAGGCAGGAGGTGCAGACATTCAGGCGCTTGGGGCTACCGGACACGATGGCCCGGACCCGCTGGATGTTCGGGTTCCAACGACGCTTGGTGCGCCGGTGGGAGTGGCTGACACTCATCCCGAACGAGGGGTGCTTGCCACATACCTCGCATACCGATGCCATGACGCGGACCTTCCAAAGGGACAGCTGGGAACCAAGGAAAGTTAGCATCCAGCGCCATGGAGAGCCCACAGCGGTTGGTCGCTGATGATCTGGCCGCCGCCACGAGGGCTTTTCGCGACGCCCTCCGCAGCCACCAGGAGGTAATAAACCGGCTCAACGTCTACCCGGTCCCGGATGGGGACACGGGCACCAATATGGCCCTGACCATGGAGTCGGTGGCCGCCGAATTGGACGGGTTGGGCGACCGGCCCGGCATGGCCGGGACCTGCAAGGCCATCAGCCATGGATCTCTGATGGGTGCCCGGGGGAACTCGGGCGTCATCCTCTCCCAGGTTCTGAGGGGCCTGACCGGCGTCTGGAGCCAGAGCGACGCCGTCGGTCCGACCGAGATGGTCTCGGCGCTGGCCGCGGCCAGCGAAGCGGCCTACCGGGCGGTGATGAAGCCCGTGGAGGGAACCATCCTGACCGTGGCCCGGGCCTGTGCCGAGGGAGCCGCCGGGGCGGGCGACTCCGGCCTGGTCGGGGTGCTGGAGGCGGCCCGGGCCGAGGGGGCGGCGGCGCTGGAGCGGACGCCGGACATGCTGCCGGTGCTCAAGAAGGCCGGGGTGGTCGATGCCGGGGGATCGGGCCTGATGCTGCTCCTCGACGCCCTGCTCCATGCCACCGACGGACGCCCGTTGCCCGAGCCGCCATCCGCTCCCGATGTGCTTGCCGCCCCCCGGCGCTCTCCGGGGTCGGAGGAGTTCCACTCCGAGGGTGAAGAGGACATCTCAGGCTTGCGCTACGAGGTCATGTACCTGTTGGAGGCCGAAGACGACCGGGTCCCGGCCTTCAAGGACGTCTGGGCCGGGGTGGGCGACTCCATCGTGGTGGTCGGCGGGGACGGCCTGTGGAACTGCCACATCCACACCGATGACATCGGCGCTGCCGTCGAGGCGGCCCTGGATGCCGGCCGGCCCCGGAACATCAGGGTCACCGACCTGCTCGAACAGGTCGAGGAGGAGCGCTGGGTCCGCGAGGCCGACCCCGCCGATGAGGCCGATGAATGGGTGGGCGATCCCCCTGCCACCGCGGTGGTGGCGGTGGCCACTGGTAGCGGCATCCGCCGGATCTTCCGGTCCCTCGGGGTGCACCAGGTGGTGGCGGGCGGCCAGTCGATGAATCCGTCGACGGCCCAGATCCTCGAGGCGGTGGAGGCCGCCCCGGCCGACAACGTCATCATCCTGCCCAACAACAAGAACATCATCCCGGTGGCCGAACAGGTGGTCGAGATGAGCGCCAAGTCGGTGAGGGTCGTGCCCAGCACCGGCATCCCGGAGGGTTTCGCGGCCCTGTTGGCTTACGACCCCCAGTCCGACTGCGAGGCGAACCGGGAGTCTATGGCCGAGGCCGCCGGCCGGGTGGTGGCCGGTGAGGTAACCCAATCGGTCAGAGACTCCGACGGGGAGGCCGGTCCCATCAGGGAAGGCGACTGGCTCGGTTTATCGCGGTCGGGCATCGAGGTGGTGGCCGCCAGCCTGTTCGAAGCCGCCTCGGGCCTGCTGGAGAAGCTGGTGACCGATGACCATGAGATAGTGACCGTCATCGAGGGCGACGGGGTTAAGGCGGCCGACACCCGGCGTCTTACGGAGTGGCTATCGGAGCACCGCCCGCTGGTGGCCAACGAGGTCCACCACGGCGGCCAACCGCTGTACCCCTACCTCTTCAGCATCGAATAGACGTGGCCCGCCGGCTGCGCCAGCTGGAGAGCCTCGACGTCAGCGAGATCGGGGGCATCGGGGTCAAACGGGCCGAGTCCCTGGCGAAGATCGACGTGAACAGCGTGCTCGACCTCATCACCTACTACCCCCGCACATGGATCGACCGCAGCCGGCAGGCCGCCATCTCCGACCTGCGGGATGGGGAGGAGGCGTTGGTGATGGGCCAGGTCAAGCGGTCCAGCTCCCGTCGCACCCGTTCCGGCCGCTCGATGGCCGAGGTCCACGTCTTCGACGGCAGCAGTTACCTACGCTGCGTCTTTTTCAACCAGGGTTGGAGGGCCCGCCAGCTGCAGGTGGGAACGACCGTCGTGCTCTTCGGCAAGGTCGAGCGCTATCAGGGCCGTCGCCAGATGAACAACCCCCTGGTCGACCTTGTCGGTGACCGCACCGGGCGCATCGTGCCCGTCTACCCGCAATCAGAGAAGGCCAGCATCGCCTCCTGGGAGGTGGCCGATTGGATAGCCGAGGCTCTTGAGCGGGCGGGCGAACTGGCCGACCCGTTGCCCGAAGACATCCGGGAGCGACTGGAGTTGGCCCCCCGGACCTGGGCGATACGCCAGATCCACGCCCCCGACTCGATGAAGGACAAAGACGCCGCTCGGCACCGGTTGGCCTTTGATGAACTGTTCCGCATGCAGACCAGCCTGGTCATGCGCAAGCGTGCGGTGGAGAGGGAGTCCAAAGGGATCGTCCACGCCACCGCTCCGCCAGCGGAGTCCGATCTCCTGGGCCGCTTCCTCCAGAGCCTCGACTTCGAGCTGACGCCCAGTCAGGACCGGGCCATCGACCAGATCCTCTCCGACCTAGGCAGCACCTTCCCGATGCACAGGCTCCTGCAGGGAGATGTCGGGGCGGGCAAGACACTCGTGGCGGTGGCTGCTCTCCTGGTGGCTGTGCAGGGCGGCTACCAGGGCGCCTTGATGGCACCGACCGAGGTGCTGGCCGAACAGCACCATCTCTCGTTGCGGAGCCTGCTCGGGGACCTGTCTGTTCCCGACCCGGCCCGGTTGGGTGGAGAGCGGCCCCTGCAGGTCGAGCTTCTGACCAACCGGGTGACCGGACAACGCCGGGCCCGGATGCTCGAGGCCCTGGCGTCCGGGGCGGTGGACATCCTGATCGGCACCCACGCACTGCTGGTCGAACACGTGAGCTTCGCCGCCCTTGGCGTCGTCGTGATCGATGAGCAGCACCGATTCGGCGTCGAGCAGCGAGCGGCCCTGCGGGGCAAGGGCGAGGACCCCGACGTCCTGGTCATGACGGCCACGCCGATCCCCCGCACCGCGGCCATGACCGTGTACGGGGATCTGGATGTGACCACTCTG
>DATLUK010000205.1:0-21808 GCA_035533195.1 Acidimicrobiales bacterium
TCCACCAGTGACTTCGACGACATCGTCAGGCGAGTCTAACGGCGGGGTTCAGTGCCCGGAGCGGGATTCGAACCCGCACGCCCTCTCGGGCAATGGTGTTTGAGACCATCATGTCTGCCGGTTCCATCATCCGGGCGCAGCTGGTGAGCGTACTAATACGGCCGCCGGTGGGGCAGGGGGCCCGGCGGGAGAGCAAGCCCGGTTACCGAACGGTAGCGATGACAAGAGGGCGACGGTCCCGTAGCCTCAGACCGTGTTCACCGCCACCCGCCTGCGCTGGCTGGTACCGGTCGCCTTCCTCGGCTTCCTTTCGACCCTCCGCCAGTTCCTGCTGGCCCTGAACGAGGGCCGTGGCAGCCATCGCTGACGGCGTCTTCACCCTGACCATCGACCTCGGGTCCGCACCACTGCCGGGACCACTGGGGAGGCCTCCGTGCTGACATTCACGTTTCCGGGTCAGGGGTCCCAGAAGCCGAGCATGGGCGGGCCCTGGGTCGATCACCCCTCCTGGGAGCTGGTGGCCGATGCCTCCGAGGCGGCCGAGCGCGATGTCGCCCGCCTGCTGCTGCACGCCGATAAGGACGAACTGACCCAGACCCGCAACGCCCAGTTGGCCACCTTCACCTTGAGCCTGGTGGTCCTCGACGCCATCGAGCGCCTCGGCCTGTCGCCCTCGGGCTGCGCCGGGCACTCTCTCGGGGAGTACTCGGCCCTGGTGGCCAGCGGCGCCATCTCCTTCGAGGACGGAGTGCGACTGGTGACCGAGCGGGGCGAGGCCATGCAGGCCGCCGCTGAGGACCACCCCGGGACCATGGCCGCCGTGCTGGGCCTGGAGGACGGTGACGTCGAGGCCGCCTGCAGGCGCGCCGAGGCCGAGGCCTGGGTGGCCAACTACAACGCCCCCGGCCAGGTGGTCATAGCCGGCTCGGCCGAGGGGGTGACCGCCGCCGGGGAGGTGGCCAAGCAACTCGGGGCCAAGCGGGTGATGGGCCTGCCCGTCGGAGGCGCCTTCCACACCCCGCTCATGGAGCCGGCCCGCTCCCGGCTGCGCAAGGCACTGGCCGAGGTCACCTTCCACGCCCTGGAGGTCCCGGTCACCGCCAACGTCGACGCCCGGGTCCATTCCGCCGCCGAGGACTGGGCCTCTCTCCTCTCCGCCCAGCTCTGCTCCCCGGTCCGCTGGCGCCAGACCATCGACGCCCTGGTGGCGTCGAGCCCCGACTCCCCCGCCTTCGTCGAGGTCGGCCCGGGGGCGGTGCTGACCGGGCTGGTGCGCCGGATTGCCCCAGATGCGCGGGCCGTCAACGTCTCCAGCCCCGATGACCTCGACGCCCTGGTCGAGAGCCTGGCCGGAGCCAGCCCGCTGCAGGCCTACGTGGCCCAGCACCAGGGCGAGCACCTGTACGTGTCCGAGCGGGTGGTGGTGAGCCCCATGACCGGGGTCTACGCCAAGCCGGTCGATGCTGCTCTGTCCGAGGGCCAGGAGATCGAGGTCGGCCAGCTCCTGGGGATGGTGGGGAGTAGGGAGGTGAGGAGTCCCTTCGCCGGGAAGTTGCAGGGCCTCTTGGCGGTGGACGGGGAGCGGGTGACCGACGGCCAGCCGGTGGCCTGGCTGCGCTGCGGGGAGGACCGCTGATGGGCGTGACCATCAGCGGTTGGGGAGCCGCCCTCCCGGACAAGGTGATCACCAACGCCGATCTCGAGGCCCGCCTGGACACCAGCGATGAGTGGATCACCGAGCGCTCCGGCATCCGGGAGCGCCGCATCGGGGACAGCTGCGCCGAGTTGGCCATTGCCGCCGGGCGGTCGGCGCTGGCCCGGGCCGGCGTGACCCCGGATGACATCGACCTGCTGGCCCTGGCCACCACCACCCCGGACCAGTCGGTGCCGGCCACCTCGGCCCACGTCGCTTTCGAGCTCGGCCTGCACTGCGGCGCATTCGACTTGAACGCCGCCTGCTCGGGCTTCGTCTATTCCATGGTGGCGGCGTCGGGCATGGTCGGGGGCCATGTCCGTCGGGCGCTCTTGATCGGCGCGGAACGGCTCAGCCGCATCACCGACTGGGAGGACCGCGGCACGGCCGTCCTCTTCGGGGACGGCGCCGGCGCGGTGGTCCTGGAATGGGTGGACGGGCCCGGGGACCTGCTGGCCTGGGACCTCGGGGCCGACGGCTCGCTTCGGCCCATCCTCTACGCCGACTTGCACGGGTACATAACGATGAACGGTAAAGAGGTGTTTCGCCGGGCGGTGAGAGCGATGGTCGAGTCGGCGCAGGCCACGCTGGAGCGGGCCGGGGTGTCCGCCTCGGAGGTCACCCTGCTGGTTCCCCACCAGGCAAACATCCGCATTATCGAGGCCGCCACCCAGCGCCTCGGAATCCCGATGGAGCGCACGGCCGTAGTGCTGCACCGCACCGGAAACACCTCCTCCGCCTCCATCCCGTTGGCCCTGGCCGACGCCGCCGATGCCTGCCGGCTCTCCCCCGGTGACTTGGTCCTGATGTGCGGATTCGGCGCCGGCATGACCTGGGCCAGCGCCCTGGTGCGCTGGAGCGCGGCCGCTTGAGCCCTGAGGCTTCCGAAGGTACGGGCCGCGTCGTCCTGGTGACGGGCGGGTCCCGGGGCATCGGCGCCGCCTGCGTCGAGCGCTTCTCGGCCCTGGGCGACCGGGTCGTCTACACGTCACGGGCGGGCCCCACGGCCGAGGCGGGGGCGCCGGGTGGGGGCGGCGGTGGGACGACGGGGAGCGCCGCGGGCGGCGGTGGCGCCGCCGGGGCGCCGGCCGAAGGGCCCTGGCACATCGCCTGTGATCAGAGCCGGCCCGAGGCGGTGACAGCCGCCCTGGACCTGATCGAGAAGGAGTGGGGCCCGGCCGAGGTGCTGGTGGCCAACGCCGGCCTGACCCGGGATGGGCTGCTCGTGCGCATGAGCGAGGAGGCCTGGTCGGAGGTCATCGACACCAACCTCACCGGTGTCTACCGGCTGGTGAAGCGGGTGGTGGGCCCCATGATGCGGGCCCGGCGGGGTCGGGTGATCCTGGTGTCCTCCGTGTCCGGCCTGGCCGGCCAGGCCGGCCAGGCCAACTACGCCGCCGCCAAGGCCGGACTGGTCGGCTTCGCCCGCTCGCTGGCTCGGGAGCTGTCCTCCCGCTCCATCCTTGTCAACGTGGTGGCGCCCGGCACCGTTGACACCGATATGCTGGGCGCCCTCAACGAGGCCCAGATGGGCGAACTGGTGGCCCGGGTGCCCCTCGGGCGGGTGGCCCGGCCCGAGGAGATAGCCGGCGTCATCGCCTTTCTGGCCTCCGAGGATGCCTCCTACATCACCGGCGCCGTCCTGCCGGTCGACGGCGGCCTGGCCATGGGCCACTGATGTACCTGGCTGCCGGCCCCGGCCTTGGCCCGCGCCGGTAGCAACGAATCGGCTCGTCGCCAGACGAACTAGAAAGGGAACCGTGGATCGAGACACTGCCTTCGAGAAGTTCAAGACCTGCGCCGTCGAGGTGCTCCAGGTAAAACCCGACCAGGTGACCCTGGAGGCCAAGTTCGGGGACGACCTGGACGCCGACAGCCTCGACCTGGTCGAGCTGGTGATGGCACTGGAGGAGAGCTTCGACATCACCGTGGACGAGTCCGAGCTGGAAGGCGTCCAGACGGTCGGCCAGGCCTTCGACCTGGTCCTGGGCAAGGTCGCCTGAGGTCCTGAGGTGAAGACCTCGTTCCTGCCCGGCGGCTCCCACGGAAGGGCGGTGGCCATCACCGGCCTCGGAGTGGTGGCCACAGCCGGCATCGGCAAGGACGCCTTCTTCCAGGGCCTTTCCCGCCCGGCGCCAGAAGGGACCCGCATCGTCACCGAGTTCGATCCGACCCCCTGGTTCGGGCCCAAGGACGTGCGGCGGGTGGACCGCTTCGCCCAGATGGGCGTGGCCGCGGCCGAGATGGCCCTGGACGACGCCGGCCGCCCCGAGGTCGATCCGGACCGGGCCGGGGTGATCATCGGCACCGGCGTCGGTGGCCTATCCACGCTCGAGGAACAGATTCTGGTCCACCACGAAAAGGGGCCCCGCCGGGTCTCACCGTTCCTGGTGCCGATGATGATGGGCAACGCCGCGGCCGGAAACGTGAGCATCCGCAACGGCTGGCGCGGCCCTTGCGAGACCACCGTGACCGCCTGCGCCGCCGGCACCCACTCGGTGGGAAATGCCGCCCGGCTGGTCGCCACCGGCCGCTGTGACGTGGTGCTGGCCGGCGGGGCCGAGGCGGCCGCCACCCCGGTGGCCATGGCCGGCTTCGGAAACATGACGGCCCTGTCCAACTCGGGCATTTCCCGGCCCTTCGACTCGGCGCGGGACGGCTTCGTGATGGCAGAGGGAGCCGGAGTCCTGCTGATGGAGGATCTCAACCGGGCCCTCGCCCGGGGAGCCCACATCTACGCCATCGTGGCCGGGGCGGCGTCGAACGCCGATGCGCATCACATCACGGCTCCTTCGCCCGGGGGGGCCGGGGCGGCGGCCTGCATGGAGTTGGCCCTGGAGGACGCCGGCATCGATCCCTCCGAGGTGCGTCACATCAACGCCCACGGCACCTCCACCCCGCTCAACGACGCGGCCGAGGCCGAGGCCATCAACAAGGTCTTCGGCACGCCGGGGCCGGCGGTCACCTCCACCAAAGGGGTCACCGGCCATGCCCTGGGGGCGGCCGGGGCCATAGAGGCCGTCACTCTGGCCCTCACCATCGACCGGGCCCTCATCCCGCCCACAGCCGGCCACGAGCATCCCGACCCCGACATCCACCTGGACCTGGTGGTGGGTGAGCCCCGCACCTGGGATCCGGGTCCGGCCCTGTCGAACTCGTTCGGATTCGGCGGGCACAACGGCACCCTGGTCTTCATCCCCCACCGGGGCTGAGGGAAAGCAACGACCCCGTAGCCGCCGACCCGCCCGGGGTTGGGCCCCCGGGCACCCGGTGCGGGCACGCCGGCGGAGCCGGCGATGGGCGTGGTCCGAAGGACCCGGGTGCCCGCTACCAATCACACAGCGTCGGCGATGACGAAGAGGAGGTCCACTTCGCAGGCGGTCTGACCGCCGACCGAGGCCCGGCCATGGCCCTTGCCGGCCCGGGCCGACATCCGGCCCAGCTCCACCTCCAGGTCCAGGGTGTCCCCCGGAACCACCTGCCGACGAAATCGAGCCGCATCGACCCCCCCGAACAGCGGCAACTTCCCCCTGAAGCGCTCGTCGAGCAGAACGGCCACGGCCCCCAGTTGGGCCACCGCTTCGACCATCAGCACTCCCGGCAAAGTCGGCCGTCCCGGAAAGTGCCCCGGAAAGAACCATTCGTCCCCACTCAGGCGCCAGAGACCCGTAGCCGACTGGCCGGGCAGCACCGCCGTGACCTCATCCACGAACAGGAAGGGCGGCCGGTGGGGCAGCACGTCGGCCGGCCGGGACATTTCCGTGGTCATGGGTTCTTCCTGACCCACTCGGTCAGGCGGGCCGGGGTGTCCTTGGGCGAAATCTTGTACCAGGCCTCGGCCACCTTGCCCTTGGCGTCGACCAGGAAGGCGGAGCGGACGATTCCCATGTACTTGCGCCCGTACATGCTGCGCTCGCCCCAGACGCCGTAGGCATCGGCCACAGCGTGGTCGGCGTCGGAGAGAAGGGGGAATCCCAAGCTGTACTTCTGGTCGAACTTGGCCTGTTTGTCCGGGGCGTCAGGGCTGATGCCCACGATGGCGGCGTCACCCACATCCCCGGCCACGTCCCGCAGTCCACAGGCCTGGGTGGTGCAACCGGGCGTGTCCGCCTTGGGGTAGAAGTAGATCAAATGCATACTTTTCTGGCACTTCAACGAGTCGGCTAGGCGGAATGTCTTCCCGGCCTGGTCGAGCAGCTTGAAGTCCGGCGCCTTGTCTCCGGGGTTGAGCTGTGCCATGACCCGATCGTAGGTGGAGACACGAACAGGCCACCAAGACGGGCCGTGCCGAGCCTCCCCGGAGTTTCGTATATCTAGTTTCTAGTTGTCCGTATATACTGAACCGGTGAGCAAACGACTGGTTGACATCGATGATGAGCTGCTCCAGGAGGCGTCTGCAGTCCTTGGCGCTCCGACGATGAAGGAGGCGGTCAACCGGGCTCTGGAGTCGGTGGTGTTGGCTGACCGGCGGCGGCGGCACTCCGACCGTCTCCGGGCCATGACCGGCCTTGACCTGGGCGACCCGGCAGTCATGGCAGGAGCCTGGCGCTGACGGCCAGCTTCCTGGCCGACAAGAGCGCGCTGGCCCGGTTCCCTGTTCCCGCGGTGGCCGCTCGGTTACAGCCACTGTTGGACGAGGGCCTGATCGCCACCTGCGCCATCGTCGATCTCGAGGTCCTCTTCAGCGCCCGCGCTCTGTCCGACTACGAGGCGGTACTTGAAGAGCGCCGGGCCCTGGACTCGGCCCCGATCACACCCGAGGTGATGGCCACCGCGGTCGACCTGCAGCACGAGCTGGCCCGACGCGGCCAGCACCGAGTTCCCATCCCCGACCTGATGATCTCCGCTGCAGCCAAGCACGCTGGTCTGGTCGTGCTGCACTACGACGGGGATTTCGAACGAATCACTGAGGTCGGTGGCGCCGCCCACCAATGGGTGGTCCCCAGGGGTTCGGTATAAGCCAGCCCGGGGTCTAACGCCCTGGGTAAAAGTAGATGAACACGGGGCGGCCCTTGAACGAGGACAGGGAGACCGGGTCACCCGCCTGGTCGAACAGGGTGAAGGAAGGGGCCTTGTCCCCTGCGGAGAGTTGCGCCATGGCGCCGGATGGTAGCGACCGGCTTGGGCGCCACGCGCCGGGCGCGGTAGGTTCGCCCGATGGGAGTGGAGGCGGCGCCGGACAACCCGACGGCGCCGGCGGACCTGAGTCTTGGAGCTTTCACCGAGGACCCGCCTTGGTTGGTGGTGCCCGATGAGATGCACTGGCGCCGGGGCATCGACTCGCTGCGGTCTCGTACCCGTCACGACGTTCCCCGGATGGTGCGGCGCCGGCGGGTGCCCCCGGGGGCGAGGGTCGTCATCGTCGGGGCCAGGCTGGGCTGGGCTCTGGGCAACTGGTACCTACGCGAGAAGCGCCTGTCCCAGACCGAGTCACGGGCCGGGGTCTCGCTCCGGCTCCGCAAGGCCTTCGAAAAGCTGGGCCCGACCTACATCAAGCTGGGCCAGATCCTCTCCTCGGGCGAGGGCATCTTCCCCGATGAGCTGGTCACCCAGTTCAAGTTTCTCCGCGACCGGGTGCCGGCCGAGCCCTTCAGCACCGTCCGGCGCATCGTGGAGGCCGACCTGGGCCGGCCCCTGGAGGAGGTGTTCTCCTCCTTCGAGGAGACCCCGATAGCCGCTGCCTCCATCGCCCAGGTCCACGCCGCCACCCTCCGCTCCGGCATCGGCGCCGGCCGGGACGTGGTGGTCAAGGTGCAGCGGCCCACGGTCGCCACCATGGTCCGTCGGGATCTGGCCGCCATGAGCTGGATCGCCCCCGCCCTTATCGGCCGCATCCCCATCTCGGCCTTAGCCAACCCGCCCGCGCTGGTCGATCTCTTCGCCGAGACAATCGTGGAAGAGCTCGACTTCCGCCTCGAAGCCCAGAACATGCTGGACGTGGCCCAGATCCTGGCCGCCACCGACCAGCGCTCCCTGGTCGTGCCCCGTCCGCATCCCGAGCTGGTCACCCGCCGGGTGCTGGTCATGGAACGCCTCAGCGGCTTCGGCTTCGATGACGTAGCCGGCATGAAGGCCGCCGGCATCGACACCAGCGAGGTGGTCCGGGCGAGCCTGGTCTCCTTCCTGGAAGGAGCCATGCTCTTCGGCGTCTTCCACGGTGACCTGCACGGGGGGAACCTCTTCGTGCAGGAAGGCGGCCGGGTCGCCCTGCTCGACTACGGGATCACCGGCCGGCTGGATGAGCCCCGCCGCCTCGCCTTCCTGCGCCTGCTGATGGGAGCCACGGGCAATGACGTCAGGGCGCAGATAGCCGCCCTGCGGGACCTCGGGGCCCTGCCCGTCGACGTGGACATCGACGGCGTCATCCGGGATCTCAACCTGGACCAGCCGCCCCTGGATCCGACCCAGATGACGGCCGAGGAGATCACCAACGAGATCCGCAACGTGACCAAGGCGCTCCTCGGCTACGGGGCCAGCATGCCCAAGGAGCTCATGCTCTTCGTCAAGGACATGCTCTTCTGCTCCAACGCCATCCAGACCCTGGCCCCGGACGTGGACATCATCTCCCTCATCGGGGACATCGCCCTGTACATGGCCGAACACCATGGGGATCGGATCAGCGCCGACGTGGGAATGAGCATCGACGTCGAGGCCATCGATCTGTCCGGCATCCGGGCCTCCTTCGGGATCGTGGATGACACCACCCCGGTCACCGCCCGCCAGTTGAACGAGAGACGGGCCATCATCGAGCGCCGGATGGAGGCCCATCGCAAAGAGCGCCGCTCAGCCCGCCGACGCCGATGAATTCCGGCCCCGCCGAGCGCGGCCCCACGGCCTATCTCGCTTCACCGAGCTGCCTCCCACTCCACCGGTAGGTCGGGTGGCTGTCACCCGGGGCCCGGCCGAGGTGGCCATGGGCCGCCATCCGAGGGACGTGGCCCGGATAGTGGTCTCGGCCCTTCTGGTGACGGCCGGGTTCTTCATCGCCCGATCCCACCGGGTCGATCCACTGGAAGCGGGCATCTACAGGGATCTCGCCCTGCTGCCGTCCTGGCTGGATGAAACCTCCCGGGCCATCTCCCTGGCCGGCTCGGTGGTGGGCATAGCCGGCGCCGCCGGCATCGCCCTGCTCGTCCGCCGGGTCCGGGCGGCCCTCAAGCTGATCGTGGCCGGCACGGCCGGCTGGCTGGCTGGGCACCTCCTCACCGTCTTCGCCCCCCGCCGGGTGGTCACGGTCAGCGGTGTGCCCATCGGGCGCGGGGCCACCAACTCCGTGACGCTCC
Organism: Acidimicrobiales bacterium; assembly: GCA_035533195.1. Lineage (GTDB taxonomy): Bacteria > Actinomycetota > Acidimicrobiia > Acidimicrobiales > JAJPHE01 > DAHUYE01. The sequence continues at coordinate 8,977 of DATLUK010000205.1, forward strand.
ACAGCATCTTTCCCTCCGACCACACGGCCGTGGCCGCGGCCCTGGCCACGGTCATCACGCCCTATCTGCCCCGCTCCATGCGCCTGGTCCCCCTGATCGGGGTGGCCCTGGTGGCGGCGGCCCAGGACTTCACCGGCGGGCATCTGGCCCTGGAGTTGGCCGCCGGTGCCTTCATCGGCTTCGCCATCGGCAGCGGCCTGCATCTGGTCTGGGGAGCGCCGGGGCGGGCCACGTCGGTCGAGGCGGTGACGGCCGTTTTGAGGAAGTCGGGCCTGGAGGTGATGCGGGTCGAACCCGTCGGCCGGGCCGGCTTCGGGCCCCGTCACTTCGAGGCGGTGACCGGCGGGGGCGAGTGCTTCGTGGTCGAGGTGGTCAGGCGTGGGCAACGCCGGGCCGGCTGGGTCTACAAGGCCCGCCGGCTGCTGGCCTCCCTCGAGGTGGAAGACGAGCCGGGGCTGTCCTCGCCCAGCCACGAGGTCGACCACGAGGCCTTCGTGACCCTGCTGGCCGAGCGGGCCGGGGTGCGGACGCCCGAGGTCGTGTTCGGACTGGAGATGGGCCACGGACCCGCCCTCCTGGTCCGGCGCAAGGTCGAGGGCTGTCGGCTCTCCAGCCTGGAGCCCGAGTCGGTGGACGACTGCCTGCTGGAACAGGTCTGGAGCCAGGTCCGGGCGCTGGGCACGGCGCGGATCGCCCACCATGAGCTGACGGCCAACAACGTCCTCGTGGATCCCTCCGGCTCGCCCTGGCTGTTGGACTTCACCTTCGCCAAGGCCGGCGCCAACGACACCCGTCTGGCCCAGGACCGGGCCGAGATGCTGGTGTCACTGGCCTCGGTAGTAGGCGTCGAGCGGGCCGTGGGCTCGGCCTTGTACTGGGCTGACCGGGAGGATCTGCTCCCGGCCCTGGGCTTCCTGCAGCCCCTGGCCCTCCCGGTCCTGATCCGTCGCCAGCTGGCCCCCCAGCCGGCCCGCCAGCGCCTGGTCCTCGGGGAGATCTCCTCCCGGCTGGCCGAGAGCCTGGGCGCGCCCCGTCCCTCCTTCCGGCCCCGCATCCGGGCCACCACCGTTCTCTCTCTGGTGGTCGGCGGCGGAGCCGTCTACCTCCTGCTCCCCCAGATCGGAACGGTCCCCCGCCTCCTCACCGCCATGCGCCAGGCCAACTACTGGTGGCTCATAGCCGCCTTCGGCGCCGGGGCCCTGACCTTCCCCATGGCGGCGGCCTCCTACCTGGGGGCCGTCCGGCGCCGGCTCTCCCTGGCCAGGACCACCCTGACCCAGATCGCCTCCGCCTTCACCAGCCGCCTCACCCCGGGCGGGGTGGGCGGCATGGGTCTCAACCTCATATATCTCGAACGGTCCGGATCATCCCGGGCCGATGCGGTGGGCTCCATCGCCCTCAATCAGGCCGCCGGGGTGGTGGTGCACGCCACCGGTTTCTTCCTGGCCGCCGCCGTCCTCGGCACCAGCGGGCTGGTGGGCAAGACCCCCTTACCGTCGGGCTGGCCGGTGCTGGCCGGGGTGGCCGGAGCCCTGATCGTGGCCGGCGTCCTGATCGGATCGCCCCTCGGGCGGAGACGGGTCCTGGTCCCGGGTCTGCGGGTCGGCCGGGAGCTGGTGACGACCCTGGCCCACCCGGCCCGGGCACTCGCCCTCTTCGGGGGCTCGGCCGGGGTGACCCTGGGCAACGGCCTGGCCCTGGTGGCCAGCCTGGCCGCCTTCGACCCGCACTTCTCGGTTCTCTCCGTGCTGGCCGTCTACGTGGGCGGGGCCGCTCTGGCCTCGGCCGCCCCCACCCCGGGCAACCTTGGCGCCCTGGAGGCCGCCCTGGTGGCCGGCCTGACCGGGATAGGGGTCCATCCCGAATTTGCGGTGGCGGCCGTGCTCACCTTCCGCCTCCTCACCTTCTGGCTGCCGATCCTCCCCGGTCTGGGCGTCTTCCGCTACCTCCAGTACCGCCAGATCGTCTGAGCCAGCCCGCCTAGCGGGGGCCGCCGGGAGCGGGTCGGATCCCCGAGCGATGGAGCCGGCCCACCAGCCAGCCGATGCTGTCGGGGCCGTCCATGGCCTGGCGCCAGCCCTCCAGGGCGTCGGCCAGGGCATCGGGGTCATCGACCTGGGCCAGCACGGCCACAGCCAACTCGCTCATCTGCACCGGCGTGGAGAACAGCTCCCCGAACCAGGTGACGGGAACCAGGCCGCCGGCCGGATCCCGCATGGCGTAGAGCTCCCCCGTGTCAACGATGTAGGAGACCTCGTAGCGGTTACCGTGCTCGTCCTTCCAGTTCCGGCCGTATTCGATCTCCTCCGACGCCCTGCGGCGCTCGTCCTGGGAATAGAACCCCTCGATGTCCATATCGGTGAAGGTAATGGCCCTTCGCTCCCGCCGGTGGACCGGCCGTGAGCGGTCCCCTCAATGGGTACTGTCCCTCCGGAGCAACCGGAAGGAAAGCCGAGCGTGATCGACCAGGATTTCTGCAAGGAGCTGGCCCAGCAGCTGAGGGTGGACTCCATCCGCTCCAGCTCGGCGGCGGGGTCGGGGCACCCCACCTCTTCGATGTCGGCGGCGGAGTTGATGGCCGTTCTCTTTGCCGGCCACCTCCGCTACGACTTCGACCAGCCCGATCACCCCGGGAACGACCACCTCATCTTCTCCAAGGGCCACGCCTCCCCACTGCTCTATTCGCTGTACAAGGCGGCCGGCGCCATCACCGATGAGGAGATGCTGACCTTCCGGAAGCTGGGCTCCCGCATCGAAGGACATCCGACCCCGATGCTGCCCTGGGTGGACGTGGCCACCGGCTCGCTGGGCTTCGGCCTGCCCGTCGGCGTCGGCGTGGCCCTGGCGGGCAAGAACCTCGACCGCATCGACTACCGCGTCTGGGTTCTCTGCGGGGACAGCGAGATGGCCGAGGGCTCGATCTGGGAAGCCTTCGACCACGCCGCCAACGAGGGCCTGGACAACCTCACCGTCATGATCGACGTCAACCGCCTGGGCCAGCGGGGCGAGACCATGCACGGCTGGGACCTGACTTCCTACGCCGCTCGGGCCGAGGCCTTCGGCTGGCGGGCCATCGAGATCGACGGCCACGACGTGGACGAGGTCGACCGGGCCCTCACCGAGGCAACCGACACCAAGGGCCGACCCACGGTGGTGGTGGCCCGCACCCACAAGGGCAAAGGGGTCAAGGCCGTCGATGACCAGGAAGGCGCCCACGGAAAGCCCCTCGACCACCCCCAGGAGGCCATCGCCGAACTGGGTGGGGAGCGCAACCTCCGGGTCAAGGTGGGCGCCCCTCCGGCCGGCGCCGTGGCCCACCGCTTCGAGACGACCCCGGCCGACGCCGCCCTCCCCCGCTATGAGGTCGGCTCCAAGATGTCCACCCGGAAGGCCTACGGGGAAGCCCTGGCCGCGGTCGGCGCCGCCCATCCCGACGTGGTGGCCCTGGATGCCGAGGTGAGCAACTCCACCTATGCCGACATCTTCAAGAAGGCCCACCCCGACCGCTTCTTCGAGATGTTCATCGCCGAGCAGCAGATGGTGGCCGCTGCCGTGGGCATGCAGGTCCGGGGCTGGCGGCCGTACGCGTCCACTTTTGCCGCCTTCTTCACTCGGGCCTACGACTTCGCCCGCATGGCCGCTGTGAGCCGGGCCGACATCCGCCTGGTCGGGTCCCATGCCGGGGTCTCCATCGGCCAGGACGGCCCGTCCCAGATGGGCCTGGAGGACCTGGCCTCCTTCCGGGCCATCCACGGCAGCACCGTTCTGTATCCGTCCGATCCCAACCAGACGGCGAAGTTGGTCGTCGCTATGGCAGATCGGCGCGGCGTCACCTACATGCGCACCACTCGAGGGGACACCCCGGTGCTCTACGGCCCGGACGAGGACTTCCCTATCGGTGGCAGCCGGGTGCTGCGCTCCTCCGCCGATGACGCCGTGACCGTGGTGGCCGCCGGCATCACCCTCCACGAGGCGGTGAAGGCGGCCGATGTGCTGGCCTCAGAGGGAATCTCGGTGCGCCTGGTCGACCTCTACTCGCTGAAGCCCATCGATGGGGTCGGCCTGATCGAAGCGGCCAGGGCCACGGCCGGCAAGCTGGTCACGGTCGAGGACCACTGGCCCGAAGGCGGGCTCGGGGAAGCCGTCGTGGGCGCCATCGTCGGATCCGACATGGCCCTCCGGGTCATCCGGCTGGCCGTGGAGGGGATGCCGACCTCCGGCACCCCCGATGAGCTGCTGGGGCTGGCCGGCATCGACGCCGAGCACATAGCCGACGCCGTCCGCACACTGGCCGCCCACTAACCGGTCCGCGGCCCCTGCCGCCCACTGAGGGCGTCCGGCGCCCACGGTCGGTGCTGCCGGCCGGGGGATGCAACTTGAAGACAGACCCCGAAATCTTGAAGTTTGTCTTTTAGTGGCGAATTCGCGTTCGTTCAACAACACGTTCGTAATGAAAAACGGCAGCGCGTTCAAGAACGCATGTGTAGGGGGCCCGGAGCCGAGGACGGTGATGCGCCGTCAGAAGCGCTCGAGGCGCCAGCGGACCGAGGCGCTGGGAACGGTGCCCTGGAGGCTGGCCGGGAAGGTGTGGTGCTGGCCGGCCAGGGTGAAGGTGACCGTGCCCAGCGGGCTGCCGGCGGTGAGGTCACCGACCGAACCGAGCAGGGTCCGGTGGCTCACGCTGACCCCGACGGTCAGGCCACCCCAGCCGATGGTTGACCACGTGCCGGGAGCCATTACGGGTACGGGGGAGGACCAGGGGGTGGTGAGGCGGGCGACTTCGCCGTCGTTGGGGAGCGACAGGGTGATGGGGTGCACGGCGGCGCCGGCGGCGTTGATGAGGGCCAGGCTGACGTTCAGGGCGGCCTGGAGGATGGAGGGTCCCTGCTGGCCCAGGACGGCACCGATGACCACGATCGGGACCGATCCCACCGAGCGGATGGCGGCGAAGACGAAGCAGCCTCCGGCCTGGGCGGTCGAACCGGTCTTGATGCCAATGATGCCGGCGTGGCCGACCAGGTAGTCATAGTTGTAGACGGTCCCGGCCGCGGGCAGGCTGATCTGGGGCAGATCAACGATGCCGGCGAAGACGGGATTGGTCATGGCCTTCTCGGCCAGGCTCACCTGGTCGCCGGCGCTGGACACGGAGGCGGAGTCGAGGCCGGTGGGATCGGCGTAGTGGGTGGCGGTCATACCGAGGGAGGCCGCCTCGGAGTTCATGCGGGTCACGAAAGCGGCCTGGGACCCGGCGTCCCAGTCGGCCAGGAGGGTCCCGATGTTGTTGGCCGAGCCCACCAGCAGGGCCTCCAATGCCTGGCGCTCGGTGAGCTGTTCACCAGCCTGGACCCTCACCACCGACTGGGCGCCGGCGGCGTCGACCACCTCAGCGGCCACGTCGGCCGGACTGATCTGGATGGAGGGACCCTCATCGCCCTCGGCCAGCGGGTGATCCCTGAGAACCAGGTAGGCGGTCATCATCTTGGTCAGGCTGGCGATCGGGACCGGCCCGTCTCCGCCTGAGGATCCCATCGTCCCCACCCCGAGCAGACCGACCGTCGCCTCGCCCCGGGCGGGGAAGGGAAGCACCGGCGCCGGGCCGGGTACGCGCAACGAGGTCGGGGCGGTAATGACGTAGCGGACCGGCGGCACGGCCCGAACGAAGAGCTGCAGCACCCCCAGGATCAGGGCGATGACAACGATTAAAGACAGGACGGCCAGCACCGACCGGGCCGAGGGGCCGCGTCGATCACGCCGGCCCCAGTCTCGGGCCCAACGACTATCCAGGGGCCTCACCGGGTGGCGGAGTCAGACCAATAGGGCGCCCGCAGATCCCGCTTCAGGACCTTCATGGCGCCGGACAACGGCAGGGGTTGGTCACGGAACTCGATCGACTTGGGCACCTTGTAGCCGGCTATGAACTTACGGGCGTGCTCCTGCAGCTGCTCGACCGTGGCCGAGGCCCCCTTGTCCATCACGATGATGGCGTGAACGGCTTCGCCCCACTTCTGGTCCGGTATGCCGATGACCGCCACCTGGGACACGCCCGGGTAGGTGGAGATGGCGTTCTCCACTTCCACTGAATACACGTTCTCCCCACCGGTCACGATCATGTCCTTTACCCGATCGACCAGAAAGAGGTAGCCGTCTTGGTCGAGCCGGCCGGCGTCTCCCGTGTGGTACCAGCCGCTCCGGAAGGCTTCGGCGGTCTCCTCGGGACGGTGCCAGTACTCGGTCATCAGGTTCCCGGCCCGGGCACAGACCTCACCTTCGACACCGGCAGGAAGCTCTTCACCGTTCTCGTTCCTGATGGAGACCACCACTCCCATGGCCGGACGGCCGGCCGAGCGCAGGCGGTCCCCGCCGCGACGGTGGTCCGCGGCGTCCAGCACGGTGAGTACGGACGCCGATTCGGTCATTCCGTAGCCCTGCCAGATGTTGAGCTCCGGGAAGGTGGAGATGAGGCGATCGACCAGGGCGGCCGGCATCGGTGATGCGCCGTAGACCAGATCGCGCAGACTGGCCAGCCGCTCGGGCCGGAACTCCGGATGATCCAGGACCATGGAGATCATGGTGGGGACCATGACCGTCCAGTTGACGGCGTTGTCCTCGGTGGCCTTGAGCACGGCCTCCGGATCGAACATGGGGATGCACACCGACACCCCGCCGCAGGCCGGCATGCCCATCACCCCCCCGATGGAAGCGGCGTGGAACATCGGCGTCTGGTGCAGGTAGACGCGTTGATCGCCCAGTCCGAATGTGGAGGCGATGTGGTACAGGTTGAGCATCTCGGCCCGCTGGTCGAGTACGACACCCTTGGGCCGACCGGTGGTGCCACCGGTGTACATGAGGATGACGGAGTCGTCCTCCTCCGGCTCCTCGGGCGTCACCGGGGCGGAGCGACCGAGCAGTTCCTCGTAGTCCAGCAGGTGGCGGCCCTGCCCGGGTTGGCCGTCGGCGCCCAGCGCGGCCGCTCGTCCGGGGGCACCGACGTAAACGATCTTCAGGTCGGGCAGGGCCCCGGCCAGGCTGTTGAGCAGATGCCCGGAAAACAGTTCGTCCACGAAGACGACGTCGGTACCCGAGTCCTCGAGGATGAAGCGCAGCTCGGCTCCGGCCAGACGCAGGTTGAGCGGGTTGACCACGCCGGCGCCGATGTAAGCGGCGTGGTACAGCTCCAGGAACTGGTGGCTGTTGGCCGACATGACCGCGAAGCGGTCCCGGCGGGCCACCCCCAACTCGACCAGCCCACCCGCCAGTTTGAGAACCCGCTCGGCGTGCTCGGCATAAGTGGCCCGAAAGTCCCCGTCGACCACGGCCGGCCGGGACGCGAACCGATCGGCGGCCGGGAAGAACAGACGCGGATAGACGAGCTCTTTCACCGCTCTCCCACAGTGCTCACGGGACTCACTCCGGACCCAGGACGAAGACGGGGTCGGAATCCGGGTGGCCGCCGGGCACCGCCCGCCCCGGAGTGAACCTGGCTCCGACCCGGCGGGGAAGGAAGGAGGCGGGGATGAAGGCCACCGCCACCAGGACGAGTGAGTACCAGAAGGTGGTGGCGAAGGCGTGGGCCAACGGGGCGCCGATGCGAGCCAACAGCGACGGAGGCAGCGTGGAGATGGTGCTCAGGTTGGCTGAGCCGGAGTGGGCTCCGAAGGAGGCGAGGTTGTGGACCATCTGGCGTTGGAGCATGACAGCCATGAAGGCGGTTCCGATGGATCCCCCCACCCGCTGCACGATGTTGAGGGAGGTGGTGGCCCGCGGAACGTCGTCGTGGTCCAAGTTGGAGTAGCTGGCGGCCATGGCCGGCATCATGGTGAAGCCGAAGCCGATGCCGCGCACGAACAGCGCACCCAACAGGTAGGCGTAGGAGGTGTGGGCCCCGACCTGGGTGAAGGGAAGGGTCCCGATGCAGGTGACTGCGAGGCCGAAGAGGACGACCTTGCCCGCACCGATCTGGTCCGTGAGTCGGCCGGAGATGGGCATTACCAGGGCGGTGCCCAGTCCCTGGGGACATACGAGCAGGCCGGCGGCCAGGGCTCCCTGCTGGCGGACGATCTGGTAGTAGAGGGGCAGGAGGATCATGGCCCCGAAGAGGGCCAGTCCGAAGAGGAACGAGGTGCCCGCCCCGGCCGAGTAGGCCCGGTTGGCGAAGAGGCGGACGTCGAGGAGGGCCTGGCCGGCCCGCTGGTAGGCGTGGAAGACGAAGGCCACTATGAGGACCACGCCGACGCTGACACCGACGAGGGTCCGGGCTCCGGCAAAACCGCCGGCCGAGCCGGCTTCGGACAGCCCGTAGGCCAACAGGGCCAGCCCGGGTGAGAGCAGCAACAGGCCGCGGACATCGAGGCGGTGGTGGCCACTCACCTCCATGCGGGGCAGGATGCGCGCCGCCGTGACCAGGGCCAGGATCCCGATGGGCACGTTGACATAGAAGATCCACCGCCAGCTGGCGTCCTGGACCAGCAGCCCGCCCAGGACCGGGCCCAGCACGGGCCCCAGCATCATCGGTACCCCGATGATGCTCATCATGCGACCCATGCGGGACGGCCCGGCGGCCTGGGCCAGGATGGTCTGGCCGACCGGCATGATCATGCCCCCGCCGAAGCCCTGCAGGATGCGGAAGAAGATGAGGCTGTCGATGTTCCAGGACAGCCCACAGAGGGCGGAGCCGATGAGGAAGAGGACGAGGCTGGCCATCCACAGCCGCCTGGGCCCGAAGCGCTCGATGGCCCAGCCGGTCATCGGGATGACCATGGACAGGGAGAGCAGGTAGCCCGTCGCCACCCACTGGACCGAGGACAGGTTGGCGTGCAGGTCCCGGCCGAGGGTGTCGAGAGCTACGTTGACGATGGTCGTGTCGAGGATCGACATGATCGTGCCCAGCACGACCACGCCGGCCAGGAGGAGCAGGGGCCGGTCTATCCCCGAGCCGGGAGGCGGCGGACTGGGAGGCAGCGGGCTGGGGGCCGGGCCGGGTTCCTTCCCGTTGGTCGCCTCCGTCACCATGGCCCTGGAAAAGTTAGACGCAACCGGCCCTCCAGCCGTCCGGACGACGCCGGTGGCCCGTGACGGGGAATGATGGGCCCATGACCACCACCAACCAGCGGACCCTCGCCATCGATATCGGCGGCACCGGGATCAAGGCGGCTGTCCTCCACGCCGACGGGACCATGGACGGTGAGCGCCAGCGGGTGGCCACGACCTATCCCATGCCCCCGGACAAGCTGATCAACGTCATCTCCGGCCTGGCCGCCAAGCTGCCGCCCTTCGACCGGGCTTCGGCCGGCTTCCCCGGCGTGGTGCGCGAGGGCCGGGTCCTCACGGCCCCCCACTTCGTGACCAAGTCCGGGCCCGGCACCGAGGAGGTGCCCGCCCTGGTCGCCCAGTGGGACGGCTTCGACCTGACCGGCGCCCTGGCCGAGGCACTGCGGGTGCCGGTGCGGGTGGCCAACGATGCCGACCTGCAGGGATCGGACGTCATCAGCGGCAAGGGCCTGGAACTGGTGGTGACCCTGGGCACCGGGGTGGGAACGGGCCTGTTCTACAACGGGCATCTGGCTCCGCACCTGGAGATCGCCCACCATCCCTTCGAGAAGGGGCGGACCTACAACGAGGCCATCGGGGAGGCGGCTCGGCGCCAGATCGGCAAGCGGCGCTGGAACCGGCGGGTCAAGCGGGCCATCCGGACCCTCGATGCCCTGATCAACTACGACCACCTCTATATCGGCGGGGGAAACTCCGGGCGGGTCAAGTTCAAACTCGACCCGGACATCACCATCGTCGATAACGACGCCGGCCTCCTGGGCGGCATAAAGCTGTGGCAGACCGAGGAGCTGGGCAGCACCCGGTCGGCCACAGCGCCCCCGACCAAGGCCCGGCCGGCGGCCAAAGCGGCGCCGGCGCCAGCCCGGCGTCCACCGGTCAGCCCCCGGCGCACACCTTCCGGGCGAACTCCACCGCCGAGGACTCGATGAGGCCCTTGTCATAGTCGAGGGTGGCCACGTGGAAGCTCTTCTCCAGGACGAGCCGCTCCACCGGCCCCGACACCGATGAGGCCAGGGTGTCCGCCGCCGCCGTCGGAACGACGTGGTCCTGGGGGCTGTTCATGATAAGGACCGGGCAGTGGACCTCGGAGGGGTCCAGTTCGGCCATGGCCTCCCCAAAGGAGAGCAGGGGCCGGACGGGAACCTGGGAGTAGGCCAGCTCGGTGACGTCCGGGTCGGCCACATCGTTGCCGACTCCGTCGATCGTCTCCACCCCCTGGGCGAGGAGCTCCTCCAGGCCCTTGCGCATGGCGTCATCGGCCATGCCCAGAGCGGCGTTGATGGCGATGACCCCAGCCAGCTCGGGATGGCGGGTGGCCAGCCAGACCGAGAGGGTGCCGCCCATTGACAGCCCGGCCACCACCACCCGCTCGCAGCGGGCGGCCAGGTCGGTGTAGGCCTCCTCCACGGTGGCCGACCAGTCCGGCCAGCCCGTGGTGGCCATGTCCTCCACCGTGGTCCCGTGCCCGGGCAGGCGGGGCAACTCGACGGCGAAGCCAGCGGCGGCAAAGGCCTCGGCCAGCCCCCGCATCGACTGCGGGCAGCCGGTGAAGCCGTGGACCACCAGGGCGCCGTGGGGCCCGCCCGGAGCCGACCACGCCTCGGCTCCGGGCAGCACCTTGGGATCAGCCATGCCGCTCAGCCCTTGGCCCGGTAGAGGACCTGGAGCTCGGTGAAGGCGTAGTAGCCCCAGGGGCCGTTCTCCACGCCTATGCCGCTCCACTTGGCCCCGCCGAAGGGCTGGTGAGGGGCGAGCTGGAGGTGCGAGTTGACCCAGGCGGTGCCGCACTCGAGGCGGGCGGCCACCTCGGCGCCACGCTCTGGATCGGCGCTCCACACCGAGCCGGACAGACCGAAGTGGGTAGCGTTGGCCCGCTCGACGGCGTCGTCCAGATCCCGGTAGGAGATGATCGGCAGAGCGGGGCCGAACTGCTCCTCGTCCACGATGCGGGTGCCGTCGGAGACGTCGGCCAGGATGGTCGGCTCGAAGAAGTAGCCGTTGCCCTTGATGGCTTTTCCTCCGGTGACGGCCCTGGCTCCGCCCTTGATGGCGTCGGCCACCAACTCACTGACCCGGTCGAACTGGGGCTTGTTGTTGATGGGTCCGAGCTGCACGCCCTCGGTGGAGCCCTCCCCCACCTTGACGCTGCGGGCCTTATCGGCCAGGGCCTCCACCACGTCGTCGTAAATGCTCTCGGGCACGTAGACCCGCTTGACGGCCGAGCAGACCTGGCCGTTGTTCTGGAAAGCGCCCCAGAAGAGCTTGTCGGCTATGGCGGCCGGGTCCACGTCATCCAGCACGATGGCCGGGTCGTTGCCGCCCAGCTCCAGGGTGACCCGCTTGAGGTCAGACGCGGCGGCGGCGGCCACGTGCTTACCGGTGGCCACCGAGCCGGTGAAGCTGATCTTGCGCGGCACCGGGTGGGAGGTCATCCACTTGCCCAGCTCGTCCCCGCCGCTCACCACGTTGAGCACACCGGGGGGCAGGATGCCGGCCAGGATCTCGCCCATCTTGAGGGTGGCCAGCGGGGTGTAGGGGCTGGGCTTGAGGACCATGGTGTTACCGGCCAGGAGGGCCGGGGCGATCTTCCAGGAGGCCAGCACCAGCGGGAAGTTCCACGGCGTGATGGCGGCCACCACCCCGAGGGACCGGCGGAGAACCTCGGTGAAAGCGGTGTCGTCATCCTGGATGACCTGCCTCGGGATCTCCAGATCGGCGTAGTACTTGAACCAGATGCCGGCGGCAAAGGCCTCGGTGGCGGCTTCGTTGAGAGGCTTGCCCTGCTCGGCCATGAGGATGGGGCCGAGCTCCCCCGCGGCGGCAAACATGGCGTCGCCCGCTTTGCCCAGCAGCTCCCGCCGCATGGCCTCGTCCGCCTTCCAGTCCCGGTAGGCCTTGTTGGACGACTCGAAGGCAGCATCGAGCTGCTCCTTGGTGCAGTCAGGGGCCTGGGCGTGGACCTCACCCGTGGCCGGGTTCACCACCCCGAAGGTCTCAGCGGTGGGGACGGCCGTCCCGTCGATGGTCATCGAAATCTCAGCCATTGGCTTCCCTTCTCCGGCGGATAACGGCCGAGCCTAGGGCCTGGCCGCCGAGCCCTACCAGGCCGTCGAGGGGAATGGGCCGATCAAGCGGGGAATCTCCAGTCGCGCTCAGAAAAGGACAGATCGTCCGTCTCAATCCTCCCGTAGCGGACGATGGGCTCGAACAGGTCGAGCACGGTCCGGTCACGGCTGAGGATGCCCCGGAGCGGAGCACTGGAGAGGTGTCGGTCAGCGAAGCGCCGGGCCACCACCGCCTTTCGGGCGTCAGCGTCGCGCTCGAGTGACCAGGCGGCCTCCTCGGCCAGTAGAGCTCCTTCCGCCACGTCCGCCAGCAGTTCGGCCAGGCGCCGGGCATGCAGGGCGGCCATGTCCTCCGGGGCCGACGCCAGATGCTCGACGGCGGCTCGGGCGTCCACCAGGGCGCCGGCGACGGACTCCGCCACGGTCGCGAGCAGCGGGTGGGTGGCGGTGGACAGGGCCCGCTCGAGGCGGTCGAAGAGGGCGGTGTGTGCTCCTTCCTTGCGCATGGCACGGCGCACGTCGAGGCAGATGATGTTCTCGGTACCCTCCCAGATGGTGTGGCAGTGGGCGTCACGCAACTGGCGGGCCAAGGGCCAGTCCTCCATGTAGCCATTGCCGCCGAGGAGCTCCAGGGCCTGGCCGGCGGCCCATACTGCGGTCCGGGTGGTGCGCATCTTGGCCAGGGGCACCAGCACCCGCCGGAGAAGGCGGGCCTGATC
>DATLUK010000206.1:0-10179 GCA_035533195.1 Acidimicrobiales bacterium
GGACATCGGCCGCTATCCCTCCGGGACCGACCCCACCGCCGCGGCCGTGGCCGAGGCCTTCCGCGGGGCCACCATCGACAGTGAGGTCCGGACCGATGTGATGCGCTGGAAGTACGCCAAGCTGCTCATGAACCTGGGCAACGTCATCAGCGCCTTATGCGGTCCGGAGGAGAGAGGTGGCGCGCTCAACCGGAGGCTTATGGACGAGGCCGAGGCCTGCTACCGGGCGGGCGGGATCGACTACGCCTCGGCCGAGGAGGATCGGGAGCGACGCGGCCAGCGACTCCAATTGGGGAAGGTCAACGGCGCCGATCGGCTGGGGGACTCCTCCTGGCAGAGCCTGGCGCGGGGCACCGGCTCGATCGAGACCGAGTTCCTCAACGGGGAGATCGTGCTGCTGGGCCGGCTCCACGGCGTGCCCACACCGGCCAATGAGTTGGTCTGCCTTCTCGCCAGACAGGCCGTGAGCGAGGGATGGGCGCCGGGGGCGATCACCTCCAAGGAGATCCTGGAGCGCCTCGAGCGCCTGGACCTCCTGGATCGCCCCTGATGGGATCGCCCCTAACCTGCCGGACGCTCGGGCCTATATATGGCCGAGACCCGGTTCCACTAAGCGTCGAAAAAGTGCCCGTGGGCTAGGCGATGAAGTCGAAGACGTCACCGGGGGTGGCCGGGGTGGTACCGGCCGGCGTGGTGACCAGCACGTCCACCGACCCGGGTAGGTGGGCGGGTGATAGTGCCCTCATCTGTCCGTTCGGCTCGACCACCACCTGGGTGGCGGACACAGTGCCGAAGTGAACGACCGTCGCACCGTTGAGCTGGGTTCCGGTGATGGTGACCCAGGTCCCCCCCGTGGTCGGCCCCTGGCGGGGACTGACGGACTGAACCCCGGGGGAGGCGTTGGGCGCAGCTTCAGCGGCCGCCGAGGGGGGCGGCGGCCCGGGCTCAGTGCCGGCCGCCGCACCGCCGGATGAGCCTGCACTGGAGGAGGCGGAACCTGACCCGGCCGCGCCGGTGGAGCTGGTGGGGCCGACCGCCGATTGAGGCCCGCTGAGCAGACCCGAGGCGCCTCCGGATCCCGCCGTCGGAGCCAACGGGGCGCCGGAGCTGATCCCGCCAGCTGAGTTGAACGCCGGGCCGCCGCTCCTGGCCGGTCCGGAGGCCGTGGTGGAACTCGTAGACGACTGGCCCGAATGGAGTCCGATCCCCACGCCGGCGGCAACGAGGAGGGCGGCCGCGGCCGCCCCGGCAAGGACGCGCTGCCAACGGCCGGCCAGACGGACCGACGCCGGCTTGTTTTCCGCCAAAGGGCTCGGTCGGATGCTCTGGGTGAGGATCTGTCCGCTCAGCCGATCGGAGAGACCAGGCGGTAACGACCGGGGCCGGTCCACGCCGACTAGAGCCAAGGCAACCGCCTCGTCCCCTCCCGCACCCATGGAGGCCTCCGGGGCATCCGAGCCCGCTGCCGTGAGAGCTGCGGCCAAGTGGTCGGCCAGAGTCGGATCAAGGGGCCGGGCCGGATCGAGGGGTTGGGCCGGATCGAGGACTTGGACCCCAACGTATGGAGCAGAGACGGCCGACCCTGTCAGCACCCCTTCCAGGCGGTGACGCAGCACAGGAGGCAACGAGCGGGGTCCGTCGATCCCCTGCAGGAGCTCGGCCAGGTCAGTGGGCTGCTCAGCCATCGTCGCCGTCCAGTTCACCGCGGAGTCCCTGGCGCGCCCGCTGAAGGAGGGACTGGATCTGTGTCCGGGTCCGACCCATCTGGCTGGCGATGTTCTCGACCGACATGTCGTCGAGGTACTTGAGGACCAGCACCTGTCGATGCAACGGGGAGAGCCTCCCCAGGGCGCGCGCTACCTCGTCCTGCCGATCCAGGCGCTCGACATCACGGTCCTCGTCCTCTTCGGTCACCAACTGCAGTCCGTGCCGGGCCACTTCGGCCTTACGCTCGGCTTCGTAATGCCGGGCCAGACGCCGCTTGGCGATGGCGCACATCCAGGTGGCCAGGGAAGATTCACCTCGAAAGCCGGACGCCGATCGCACCGCCTCCAACAGCGTCTCCTGCAGAAGATCTTCGGCCGCCGCCTCAGACCCGCCGACCCGGGCGAAGACGAATCCGTACACCACCGGCGCCACCTCATCCAGGAGGCGGCGCACGGCTGTCGGGTCGCCGGCGGCGGAGGCGAGGAGAAGGTCGACTTCGCCGTGGTGGAATGCCGGGTCGATGGTCAATGGCGCAATGGGGATCGGCTACGAGGTCGGGAAGGCCAGCCAGGCCGCTTGGGCCCAGGACTTCATATTGGTGGCCATGATGCCCGTATCCGAGGCGGTGTAGAGCAGATTCCCGATGACCACAGCCCGCTCGATCCCGTTGGAATATGGGTAGTACATCATGGTCCCGCCGCCCGGCGCCGGGGCCGGTGCGGTGGAGGCCCCGCCCGAGCTGGAGCAGGTGTTACAACCACCGGGGCTCGGCGGGCCGGGCTGGGACTGCGGTTGGGGCTGGGCGAACTGGGCCACCTGGTGAAGCGAGCCGTCGGTGCCGACGTGCCAGACCATCAGACCATTGAACTCCGAGCCCGACGAGCCCGAGGAACCTGACGAAGACTTGCTGCCTGAGCCTCCCGAGGGCTGGGCGTACTGATAGTCGGTGACCGGCATGGCCACCAGGCGGAGGCTGGGCCACCAAAGAAGGGCGTGAGGATCATTCTGGGCCGTCGAGTTGGCTCCATCGATCTCCAAACGAGAGCGCAGGACCGGTTGGCTCGGGTTGGACACGTCGAACACCGACAGCTGGAGGCCGACCTGGCGCAGGTTGGAGTCCACCGCTTCACCAACTCCCAGCAGAAGAGACCCACCCAGCGGCTGCAGGAACGAGGAGTATCCGGTCAGCGCCAGCTGACCGTCCAGAGTGGGATGAGTGGGGTTGCTGAGATCGACCACGTAAAGCGGGTCGGTCTGGCGGAAAGTGACCACGTAACCGAGAGGCCCGACAAAGCGGACGCCGTAGATCTTCTCCCCTTGGCCGAGACCGCCGATACTGCCCACGGAAACGAGAGCACCGGTCTCTGGGGCCAGAACGGTCACCAGGTTGTCCGACAGCTGGTTGGGTGTGCTGCCTTCGCCGGGGGCCGGCGTGGCCTGGCCCACCGTGGTCGCCACCCGGAGGTCACCGTTGTACTCGGACAAGGCGTACTGGCCGATGAGGGTGCCGGGGACCACGCCGGAGCCGAGATAGCGCGGCGCCGCCGGATCGGACAGATCGAAGCCGTGGATATCGGTAGTGATTCCGTCAGCCGGTGACACCGCCGGCATCCCCCCGGCCGGGGCCATGGGAGTCATGTAGATCTGGTCAGCCCAAGGGGAGGTGGCGACGTAGAGGGCATTGGTGCTGGCATAGACCGTGGAGGCGTTGCCCACCACGGTCGCCTCCGGGCCGGGCTGGCTGGAGGCCGGATCGAGGCTCACCACCGAGATGGTTCCGAGACCGGAGGCCACCGTCGGATGCAACGCCGCCTGACAGGACGCCAATCGCGTCTTGCCTCCAGGGGAGGTGGTCACGGCGGGTAGCCAATTCGAAAGAGACGAGCCCTTGACGATGGCCTGGTTCTGATGGGTGGCAGCACTGAGCTCGACCGGGCTCGAGCCGGAGGGATTCACGAAGGGCAGGTTCGGCTGGCCCTGCAGAACAACCAGGATCCGCCCGGCGATGAGGCGGGCGCCCTGCTCGGAACCCTGCAGGTCGAAGGAGCGGACCACCGACAGATGGGTGGGGTCGCTGAGGCTGACAACATCGACCTCGGTGCCGGACTGGTTGGTGGATGGATCCCACTGTCCCTGGCCAATGATCACCGCGTAGCCGCCTGTCACCAGCAGCTGCGGGGCATAGCCAACCTGGGGAAGGGCGATGAAGCCGTCGAGGTGGGGGGTCGAGGTGCTGACATCGGCTACCTCGAGGCCAACCGGGCTGTGGCGTATGGCCAGCAACAGGTGGCCGTCGGTCTTGGTGAGGTCGGGTTCGTCCACCCCCACCTCCTGGTTGTTGGTGCCGGAGTACGAGGGTGAGGCGCCGGCGGGCTGGCTGGGGGAGTTGGTCGCCCCCCCCGAGTTAGATGCACCCGGTGCAGGCGCGGCCGCGCCAGCCTCCTGGGCTCCCCCAGCTTGGGCAGTACCGCCGGCGGCGGCCGTCCCGGAAACGGCGTAGCCACCGGGTTGAGCCAGGCCGTAAGGGCCGACCTCCCCGAGAGCCTCTGTCTTGACCTGGCTCAGGAGCTGGGTACAGCCGCCGTAGGCCACCAGCGAAACCGGCGCCGCCGACCGGGGCGCGGTGAGCGGCGCGGTGGTCGTTGTCGGGCTGGAGGTAATGGGAGGCGCCGGAGGCTGGGTGGTGGTCGTGGTGGGCGGCTCGGACCGGACCGAGGCCACCGGCGCGCCCCGCATGGCCACCGCCGCTCCCCCTCCGGCAGCCAAGACGAGTACCACCGCCCCGGTCACCAGGGTTCGTACCCGGCGCTCCGGGGACCCCACTTCTGCCCAGATCTTACAAAACATGCCCATGGCTCACCCCTCGGTGCCGTATGGACAGTTGGTGGCGGCATCCGGGCCGGATCAATCGCGCCTGGACGAAATTATTGGGGCTCTCTTCGTACGCCGCCGGGTGGAACGGGGACGACCCCACCACCGATTCCCTGGAAGGGGAAGGATGGTGGGGCCGTCAGGTCCGGGTACTCGGGTGGGCTCGCTTAGGAGCAGCCGTTGGTGGCAGTCGGGGGCCTTGCCTAGGAGCAGCCGCTGGTGGTGCCGCAGCTGGCACAGACGTAGCAGGAGCCGGCTCGTTGCATGGCGTTTCCGCACTGGTAGCAGTAGGGCGCATCCTTGACCTCGGCTCGGCCGAGCACGATGGGACCCTCGTCCACAGGCTGGGCGGCCGCCATGAAGGCCTGGGGCTCCGGCTCCATCCGGGTGGTCTCCTCGATGAATCCCACTGTCGGCGTTGCGATCTCATCGACACCCGGGAGGGTGGGTTGGGTCCGCTCGTCCGAGGTCAGGATGCCGAGCTCGGCCCGCTCCGAGTCGGGCATGTAGTCCACCGCCAGCCGCCGGAAGATGTAGTCCACCAGGCTGGTGGCCAGGCGCAGGTCGGGATCATCGGTCATCCCGGCCGGCTCGAAGCGCATGTTGGTGTACTGCTTCACGTAGGTGGAGAGAGGCACGCCGTTCTGCAGACCCATGGAGATGGCGATCCCGAAGGCGTCCATGATCCCGGCCAGGGTGGAGCCCTGCTTGGAGATCTTGAGGAACAACTCACCGGGGCGGCCGTCCTCGTACTCACCGACATGGACATAGCCCTCGCAGTCCGCCACCCGGAACTTGAAGGTGTTGGACCGGCGCCGCTTGGGCAGACGCTCCCGGATGGGCTGCTTGACGATCACCGTCTGGACGGCCAGGGCCTTCTCCAATTCGGCGATCTTGGCGGCCAGGACCGGATTGGCCGCCGCCGTCACCTCGGCTGCGCCCATGGGCGCCTCGGTGCCGTCCTTCTTAGCCATCGAGAGCGGCTGGGCCACCTTGCAGTTGTCCCGGTAGACGGCCACCGCCTTGAGCCCGAGCTGCCAGGCCTCGATGTGCAGCTGCTCGATCTCCTCGACCGACGCCTCCTCCGGCATGTTGACCGTCTTGGAGATGGCCCCGGAGATGAAGGGCTGGACCGCACCCATCATCCGGACGTGGCCCCGGTAGTGGATGACGTTGTCACCCATGGAGCAGGCGAAGACCGGAAGGTGCTCGACGGCCAGCGCAGGAGCGCCGAGGATCGTCTTGTTCTCATCGATGTAGGCGATGATGGAGTCGATCTGCTCGGGGCTGTAACCCAACCGCTCGAGGGCCCGCGGCACGGTCTGGTTGACGATGGACATAGTCCCACCGCCCACCAGCTTCTTGAGTTTCACCAGGCCGAGGTCGGGCTCGACGCCGGTTGTGTCACAATCCATCAGGAGCCCGATGGTGTTGTGGCTGACGAACCCGTTGGCCACATAGGTCACGTTGGCGGGAACGGAGATGTCATAGGTCAACTCGTCATCACCGAGTTGGGCGCTGACCACCCGGTCATAGAAGAAGGACAGCAGATGACCGAGCTCGGGGTCCTGGGTCCGCTCGTACAGCTCCGAGGCGATCTTCCGGGACACGGTCTCCCGGCTGAGCTCCATCAAGAGAACCTTCCGCAGCCGGTCGTTGGCTGGGGCCAGGCGGTCCACCAGCTCTCGCGTCAATGGAATGTGGTCGTACCGGGCCGCCTGCCTGGCAGTGGCTGACCGCACGGCGAAGTTCTTCCGGTCGCTCATAAAGCCGATCTCCTCCAGCCAGCGGCTGTTGGCCGCCAGATTGAGCAGTCGTAGGGCGGCCAGCGGAGACCTGCCCCATCCGGTCCGCACCGTGTCGACCTTGCGGGTGGTGACGAAACCCAGTGCCAGCAACAGGTTCTGCACGTCACGCGAGAACTCGAGACTGGTCGTCGACCAGACCGGGTAGCCGCTGGTAACGGTGCCGTCGGCCTCGAACAACCCCCGTAGGAACGCCGAGTAGATCGTCCGGTCGTTGCTGTAGAGGACGGCGTCGGGGATGCGGGGCACGTATCCCTTACCCGAATGACCATCGACCGGGAGACTCTTAGCGAAGCCGCACGCCTCCCACCAGAGGACCAGTCGGACCGAGTCGAACCGCACCTCTGTATACCCGGTCTTGGCAGCAACGGCCGCCTGCAACCCGAATAGCTCCTTGCCGAGACGCTCCAGTCGTTCAACGACGTCGAAGTCGCCTTCGGAGACACAGAAGCGAAGGCCCTTCGAGTGGAGCGAGCCGTCGCCCATGAAGTAGCCGATCAGCTCGGCCAATTCGGCCGTCATCTGCCGAGGTACCCGGGCCGCGTAGTCGCTGGTCCAGTAGGCATCCGGCAGAGGGGGAAGCGGAGTGACCTGGGGCTCACCGACCAGCTGATCGAGAGCCAAGGGGACGAGATCGCCCGGACGGATCTCGCCAAACCGGCGCCACTCCCACCCGCCCGTACCCTCCGCGACCACCTTCACCCGGTGCTCGGGTGTGCCCTGGATCCGGTATCCCCGGCCGGTGTCGACCGTGACGACGTTGGCAACGCCGTTCACGAAGAACTTGGTTGCGCCCTGAGGACCATCATCCGTCTGGACGGTCGTGGCTAGGTCCTGCCACTTCTCCCCATTGACGTCGCCCAGGGAACCGAGCCGAACGAGGCCGCGACCGGTCGGGACGAGCGTTCCCCCGACCAGGCAGCCGGTCGGGGCCAGAACACTGGCTTGAGAATTGCGCACGCCGTACTGCTCGGCCGTCTCCACCGCCAGATCCCAGGCCTCCTGGGCAGCGGTAAGGAGACTGGTGGGAACCGCCTCTTCATCGATATCGGCCACGGCGGCCCGGTGCATGCGCAGGACGTTGAGCATGGGCTCGGCGTTATCGGTGTAGCCGGCAAAGGGGCCCATCCGGGCTGCCGTTCGGGCCGAGGTGGTGTAGGAGTGCCCGGTCATCAGAGCGGTGATGGCCGCCGCCCAAGCTCGACCTTCATCCGAGTCGTAAGGAAGGCCCTGGGCCATGAGCAGGGCACCGAGGTTGGCGTAGCCGATGCCGAGCTGGCGGAAGCGCCGCGACGTGGCCGCGATCCTCTCGGTCGGGTAATCGGCGTTGCCCACCAGGATCTCCTGGGCGGTGAAGATGACCTCCACTGCCGCCCGGAATCCTTCG
Organism: Acidimicrobiales bacterium; assembly: GCA_035533195.1. GTDB lineage: Bacteria > Actinomycetota > Acidimicrobiia > Acidimicrobiales > JAJPHE01 > DAHUYE01. Next base: position 7,771 of record DATLUK010000206.1, read on the forward strand.
ACGTCGAAGCTGCCGTCGTCCTGCAGGAAGGTCAAGAGGTTGAGGCTGGCCAGGTTGCACGCGCTGTTGTCGAGATGCATGTACTCGGAGCATGGATTGCTGCCGTTGATGGGACCGGTGTTCGACGCCGTGTGCCAGCGATTGATGGTGGTGTCGAACTGCATGCCGGGATCGGCGCACTCCCAGGCCGCCTTGGAGATCTGGCGGAACAGATCCCGGGCCTTGATGGTGCGAAAGATCGAACCGTCGGTGACGGCCCGCAGGTGCCAGTCGGCATCGTCGACCACGGCCTGCATGAACTCATCGGTCACCCGGACCGAGTTGTTGGCGTTCTGGTACTGGGTGGAGTGGGAGTCCTTACCGTCGAGGTCCATGTCGAAGCCGGCGTCGCGCAGCACACGGGCCTTGCGCTCCTCCACCGCCTTGCACCAGATGAAATCCTCCACATCGGGATGGTCGGCGTTGAGGATGACCATCTTGGCCGCCCGGCGGGTCTTGCCTCCCGACTTGATGGTTCCGGCCGAGGCGTCGGCTCCCCGCATGAAGCTGACCGGCCCCGATGCCGTACCGCCACCCTGGAGCAACTCCTGGGAGGACCGGATGCTGGAGAGGTTGATGCCCGCTCCTGAACCCCCCTTGAAGATGGTGCCTTCCTCCACGTACCAGTTGAGGATGGAGTCCATGGTGTCTTCGACGGCCAGGATGAAACACGCTGACGCCTGCTGGGGCACGCCCTTGACGCCGATGTTGAACCAGACCGGGGAGTTGAAGGCGGCCTTCTGGTGGATGATGAGGTGCTTGAGTCCAGCGGAGAAGGCCTCGGCCTCCTCCTTGTCCAGGAAGTAACCGTCCTTGGTCCCCCAGGCGGTGATGGTGTCGACCACCCGGTCGGCCACCTGGCGCAGCGAGTGCTCGCGCTCGGGTGTGCCCAGGGTCCCCCGGAAGTACTTCTGGGCCAGGATGTTGGTGGCGTTCACGCTCCAGGAGGCGGGTACCTCCACCCCCAGCTGCTCGAAGGCGACGCTGCCGTCGCGGTAGTTGGTGATGCGGGCGTCGCGCCGCTCCCAGACCACTTCGTCATAAGGGTCGACACCCGGGGTGGTGAAGTGTCGACGGATACCGATTCCGAGCCGCTGCGGGGCGATGGCCATGCTGTCTGGGAGCCTTTCTGACTGGCGTTCCGGGCCTGGGAAACCAGGCCGGCTACTGCTCTGGGCACTTCGTGGCCCGGACCCTGCTACCGACGCTTACACACAACATCTTGTGGTCGGACAAGATCTTACCGCGAGATGAGGGGTAATTACACCACCGTAACTACCGGGATGTCAATGGATCCGGGGTGGTGAATCTCCTGCTCAGCGTGGTGCTCGCGAAGGTTTGCACTTGTGTGGAAAAGCACAATGGCGGGCGCCCCAGGGGCACCGACCGGAGGATCGGTCAGGCGGGGGGTTCGGAGTCCTGGAGGGCGGCCGAATAACCGTGTTCCACGATCGCCCCGGCCATCTGGGTGTACATCTCGCGATCAGGGGGCGCCCAGGTCCCCAGGCCGTCCACATAGCGGTTGTACATACAGAAGGCGGCGGCGATGAGAACGGTGTCATGGATCTCGACGTCCGTCGCCCCGGCGGCCCTGGCCGCCTCCACCTGGGCCGAGGTCACGCTCTTTCCGCCGGCCTGGACGCTGGCGGCGATGGCCAGAAGGCCTCGCATCTTGGCCGAGACCGGCGCGGTGGACAGATCGGCATCCACGGCGTCGACCACGTCCCACCCCCCCTCCAGCTGAGCCGCCGCGAAGGCGCCATGCGAGCCGGCGCAGAAGTTGCATTCATTGAGCCCGGAGACGTGGGCCGCGATCAACTCGCGCTCTCCGCGCGACAGCGAGCTGTCGCTACGGAGGAGGACATTGGCCAGGTCGGTCAGGGGACCGGCCGTCTCCGGGCGATACCGGAGCAAGCCGATGATGCCGGGATCTTCGGTGGGAAGCTGAATGTGGGCCATGTCAGGTGTCTCCTTGGGATGGGACGACTTGGGACGGGCCAAACGGATGGGTCGGGTCGATTGGAAACCTCATCGGGCCGTCGTTCTGGCCTGACGGCGGACGAACCGTCGGCGCCGGCCGATCTGCAGGGCGGTCCGACCGGCCGCCAGCCCCGCCCCCGCCCCCAGAACCACGCACACGACCAGCACCGGCGCGGTCGGCTGGCGGTCCAGAGCCAGCCAGGCGCCGGCCACGGCATCCAGGCCGAGCAGGGCACCAAAGATCACCAAGCCGATCTGGGCCGTCAGCTGCTTACGGCCGCGGCGCAGTGAGCGGAGGTAGGACTCGGCATAGGCGACCACGGCCAGGAAGAGGACGACGGCCAGCCCACCCGGAGCCGTCTCGATGGGCTGCTGGCTCAGTTGGACCGG
>DATLUK010000207.1:0-2583 GCA_035533195.1 Acidimicrobiales bacterium
CCAGACCCAGGGAGGGGTCGTCCAGGGACGGCGGAGCCGAGCGAGGCCAGCCCTGGCCGAGCGGCCCTTGACGACCCCGGTCAGGCGCCGGCGCACAATCGGATACGGCCACCCGGCGTCGAGCCGGGGGGCTTGGTCGCGCCCACCTGGTTTCACCATGCCGCTGCCCGCCACCGGCCCCAAGCAACTGAGGTTGTCGTCGTGGGCCAGATAACGGATTTCTTTTTGACAACCGGGGTCCGGGAGGTCCGGAAGAGGGATGAGCGCGCTTGGCGCGCTCGGGACTTCGGGTCCGCATCGGTGTGGACCCGAGAAAGCCGAGGCCGGCCATGGTCTGGCCGGTGACAGGAAAGGATGGATCGAGTTGTGAATGACATTCAAGAGGAGCGGCCGTTGCGGATCGAAGCCGCGGCCGACTACCTTGGGGTCACCGTGCGCTGGATGCGTCGGGCGGTGGAGAACGAACTGTTCGCCTATCACCGGGCAGGGCGGTACCTGTTGTTCCTCCCGTCCGATCTGCGGGCCTACATGCGCTCGATCCGGGTCGAGCCCGGTGGGAAGGACCGGACGATTGACCTGCGCATCCTCGGTCCCAAGCCGACCATGTCGGGCGGCCCGAGTCGGACGGGATCGGTCAGACGCCGCGGCGCGCCCAGGCGTGAGCCCCACCCGTCGCTCCAGGGAAAGGCCGCTCCCGGGCCGAGCCGGAGCGAAGGCAACCGGCCCACCGACCGGCCGGAGCCTCCGCCGGAGACGGGCAGCGGTACTCCGAGCGTGCAGGGACACCTGTGGCCCTGAACAGGGGCACACTGATACCGCCAGCGGGTCGAGGGGAAAGGCCCGATAGGGCGTCACAGGGCGCTGGCAGGATCGAAGCCGGCGCCAGGAGGTAGGGATCATGGCCAGCATCCGACAGAAGCCGAGCGGGACCTGGGAGGCGCGCTACCGGGACCCGTCCGGCCGTCAGCGAGCAGCCGCCTTTCGGACCAAGACCGAGGCCCGCCGCTACCTCGAACGGGTCGGCACCGACAAGCAGCGCGGCGACTACCTCGATCCGACCCTGGCCCGCACCCGGTTCGACGACTGGGCCGACGAGTGGTTGGCCACGACGGCCCACCTGAGGGTCAAAACGAGGGTGGGCTATGAGTCGCGACTCAACAACACGGTGCGGCCCGCGTTCTCCGGCTATCCCGTCGGGAGCATTGACCAGCCCCTGGTGAGGCGATTCGTAGCCGAGCTGGCCGAGTCGGGGGCAGCTCCCGGGACGATCCGTGAAGCCCGCAAGGTTCTCCGCTTGATCCTGGGAACAGCCGTCGGTGCCGGCGCGCTGCGGGCGAATCCATGCGACGGAGTCAGGGTGGCCCGCTCCTCGCGGACCGAGATGCACTTCCTCACCCCTGACCAGGTGGCCACCTTGGCCGACTCCATCACTCATCCGCCCATCAAGACTGGCGGCGGCGAGTCCCGTCGGCCGACGTTCCCCGAGTACGGCCTGCTCGTCAAGTTCGCGGCGTACACCGGTCTAAGGGCGGGAGAGATCGCCGCGCTGCGGGTCTGCCGGGTCGATCTACTCGGGCGTACCGTCGAGGTGGCTGAAGCGGTCTCGGAGGTCGAAGGTCACGGCCTGGTCTACGGCCCGCCCAAGACCTACGAGCACCGCCGAGTGCCGCTTCCGAGCTTCCTCGCAAAGGAGTTGAACGACTACCTGGTCGGCCGCTCGGTAGGTACCGATTCTTTCCTCTTCACCGCCCCCGACGGTGGTCCCCTGCGGCACCGGAACTTCTACAACCGCCACTTCAAGCCTGCCGTGCGACACGCCGGGCTCGTGCCCGGGTTGCGCTTTCACGATCTTCGCCACACCTACGCCGCCATCATGATCGCCAAAGGCGCGCACCCACGGGCGATGATGGAGCGCCTCGGACACTCCTCGGTGACCGTCACGCTCAACACCTACGGCCATCTGATGCCCGGCCTCGACGCGGCGTTGACCGACTCCATAGACGAGGTCGGCCGGGGGGCACGGAGCGGGTTCACCACCTCCGAGGACGCGGCGCCGATCGCCATCAGGTCAGGAGAAACCGGACCTCGGAGATGATCCGAGGCAGATCGGCCGTGGTGTCAGCCCAAACCCGCTCAGGCGACACGTCACCCGGCAGGGCGTGGGCCACGCGGTTCCGGTAGGCAGCCAGCTCGGCCCACGGCTCGACTCCGGTCTCGAGCCTGGCGCCCCGGCGGTACTCCTCTGCTGCATCCCCGGCGCTGATCCAGAGCCTCTCGACCGCCAGCCGGGTCCGCTCGTCGGTGTCCCAGGCGGCCATGTCGGCCGGCATCAGGGCCTGGATCTGCTCCAGCGTGGCGAGAACTGCCGCCAGGGCCTCGTCAGCAGTCACAGCTCCTGGACGTGAGCCGCTCCGGGGACATCGTCGGTGATCACGTGAACGTAGGTACCCACCACGCGGCTGGCGGCGGCCGACAAGCGGTTGGCCGTCCGGTAACCCGGCTCGGTGGTGTGGATGACCAGCGCCCCGTCGTCTCGAAGCCGAGGCGCGGTCAGGTCGAGATCAGCGGCCAGCGCCCTGATCG
>DATLUK010000208.1:0-2901 GCA_035533195.1 Acidimicrobiales bacterium
GCCGGAATCGGTTCCAGGTCCGCTCGGTCCTTGTCGGCACCGATGGTGGCGATCGCACTTACCGGCTCGCCCGCCAGTGCATCGACGATCCGGCCGAACAGGTCCAGGTTGTTGGAGAACGTCCCGAGGGTGACATAGATGAGGGGGGCCTCGTCGGTTCCCCCGCCGGCGCGGACTGGGAAGTCCGGTGCTGGCTCGACCGGGAGTGGGACGGGTCGTAGGGCCAACGCGTCGCGGAGGTTCTGGGCAGCCGGGTCGAGAGAGGGCGGGCAGATCGTGATGGTCGCCCCTTGGTAAAGGCCGGCGTTGGGCTCAAACTCACATCGATACCCGGAGCCGGAGGGATGACCGGAGCGTCCGGGCTACGTCGATCGGACCGAGCATGTCGGCGATCTCGCCGGCGCTGTCTTGGGCTGCTCTTCTCCAGAGCGGATCTCGCACACCGCTGGACTTGACGATGGGGCGGGCGTCGGGCCCGGTGGCGACGACCACGTCGTCACCCTGGTCGACAAGTGCCCGGGCCAGTGGCATCAGGGGGGTGACGTGGCCGGTCTGGGGGATGCAGGCGAACAGGATCCGCATCTTCTGCCTCCATGGTGTGATTGTGGCTATGACCCCGCCCGCCTGTCGGCTCTTGGACGGCGAGAGGAGGCTCAGACGGAGCCTGGGAGAACAGGCTGTGCATGACCAGCCGGGTGCACCAGGCCTGCCAATCGTCGGCAGACCAGGCCCGCTCGGCCACCAGAAGGCCGTAGTGGTCCTCGCTGACCAACGCATAAAGCAGGTCGGCGGCTTGCTCGGGGCTCAACGAGGCGTCGAAGCCGTCCTTCTGCGACAACTCCGCTGCGACAAGGGAGAGGCCCGCGTAGCGTTGCCGCTTGTTGTCCGCCAGTAGCTCTGCGGTCTGGCCCGCCGCGGCCGAGCGGATGACCGAATACAGCGGATAGGTGCGTTCCATCAGCCTGCGCATCTCCGACATGAAGATGTCCACGGCTGAAGCACCGTCTACGGCCAGTTTCAACTCGGCGAACCAGGACCGCTCCAGCAGGGCCAGGTCCGCATGGTCGCCCACGACCGCGACGTCGAAGGCGGCGGCGAGGATCTCCGGCTTGCTGCCGAAGCGCAGGTAGAGGCTCTGCACGGACACGCCGCTCTCGCGGGCGATGTCGGACAGGGTGGTGCCCAGATACCCGCCCGCGATGAAAAGCCCGGTGGCGGCAGCCACAATCCGCGACCGGGTCTCCAAGCTTCGCTTCTGTTTGGGGGCCCGCGGCCCCGCCCTGAGCGTCACCGCGCCTCCAAACCAGGTCTGTTGACAATCATAGTTTAATCCTGTTACATAATCGACGATGGGTCGTGAGCTAGGTGCCGAGGCACTCGGGGAAGTAGGCGAGGGCATGCAGATCAGGTGCGTCCGCCACGAAGCTCTGACCGTCGGCGATCTGGCCCGCAGCGTCTCGTGGTACTGCGATGTTCTCGGCTTCATCGAGCAGTTCCGCGAGTCCAGCCCGGAGCGGACCGCCGCCATGCTTACGATCCCGGGCCAAGCCGTCCGGATCGGCCTCGTCCAGTTCGCGGCTCGGACATCGGAAGGCTTCGACCCCCGGCCGGTCGGGCTCGACCACCTGTGCCTGCTCGTGGACAGCAGGTCCGAGCTCGAAGGCTGGACCGAGCGACTGGACCGCCACAGCGTCGAGCACTCCGGCGTCCGGGAAATGGCCACCGGCGCCATCATCAACTTCAAGGACCCCGACGGCATCGCTCTGGCCCTGTCCATCCCGCCAAGCGTCCCCGAGCCCGCTCACCAACAGATACACGGAGACCGTACTCATGACTGAACTGGCAACCGAACCCGTCGACCTGCCGCTGGCCGATACCAGCGACATGGTGGAGATGCACCGGGTGTTCCGAAACGCCCTATCCCAGGCACCGGACCTGATTGGATCGGTCGCCCCAGGCGATTCCGAGCGCCGGGCGCTGGTCGGCGCGTACTACGCCAATGTCTTGCGCCTGCTGCACGCCCATCACGACGGCGAAGATCTGCTGCTCACCCCCAAGCTGATCGAACGGAACCCTCAACACGTCGAGGAGATCAACGCGGTGGCCGCCCAGCACAGCCAGGTCCAGCCGTTGATCGAAGCCACCGAAGCCGGACTGACCGCCTGGCAGCCCAATCCCGGTTCGACAGCCGCGCTGCTCGCCTCCGCCGGCGAACTCCAGGCCGCTCTCACCGCCCACCTCGACAGCGAGGAGCAGCAGATCCTGCCTCTGGCCTCCGGGTGCATCAACGTCCGGGAGTGGGGCGAGCTCCCAGCCCATGGCCTGGGCAATTTCGACGGCGACAGGCTGTGGCTCGTTCTCGGGCTGATCCGCGCCGAGTTGAGCACAGCCAACCGGGCCGACATGGACGCCCATCTACCGCCCCCGGTAGCGGCCATGTGGGCAGTAACCGGACAAGCCGAGTTTCAAGCTTTCGTCGCCCAGCTCCAGCAGTAGGCATCCCGGCCGATGCAAAAGACACAAGTGAATCCCTGGACTTGGCAGGACCAACTGGGCTTCTCCCAAGCCTGGACCGTCACCGGCGCGGAAGCACTGATCTTCCTCTCCGGCCAGGCTCCCATCGACCCCGACGGACACCTCGTCGGCAAAGACGACTTCGACGCCCAGGCCGCCCAGGCCTTCGACAATCTGGCCGCCGTACTCCACCAAGCCGGCGCCAGCTTCGACTCCGTCGTCAAGATCACGGTCTACCTGACCGACATCGCCCGGATCAGAGACTTCGGCCGCATCAAGGCCCGCTACATCTCCGGAGCGCAACCGGCATCGACGGCCATCGGCGTCACCGCCCTGGCCCTACCGGGAATGATGCTCGAAGTGGAAGCCATCGCCGTCATCTAACCG
>DATLUK010000209.1:0-3104 GCA_035533195.1 Acidimicrobiales bacterium
CGGAGCGACGCCGCGTCCTCCATCTCGTCCGGCGCAGGCTCGTGGGCTTCGAACCGGGCAGCCAACGCGTCGGCCTGGTCGATGATCTCCTTGGTCGTCCGGGGCATGGGCATCACCTGAGGTAGTTCGGTCGAGCGGGCATCGCGTGGACGATGACGGGGCCGTCCTCGCCGTCGACCACGCCGATCTCGTAGAGATTGCCGGCGTGGTCGGGTCCGACGAACATGGTCATTCCTTCGTCCAAGTCTGCCGATCGGATCGGGTTGTTGAAGGCGTGAAGGATGGTGCCTCGGTCGACACCGTGCCTCTGGGCGCTTGGAGCGATCAGAGGCTCCTCCACAGGACCAAGTTATCTTGTCATGCGGAGGGAAACAAGTTACCTTGTGCTGGGGCCAAAGTCACCTGGTCACGGCCCCTTACTCAAGCAAGAGCACCTGGCCGGCGATCGAGGCCCTCGTCCATGGAGCTAATCCCTCCGTGGGCCACCGGCGGATTCTCCTCCAGAGGCGCTGGATGGGAAGTGCCAAGTCCATCGGGAAGCGGAACAGTGAGGGCAGCGGGGCGGTCTCAGGCCCCAAGGGTCTCGGTAGGGTGTGGGTCCGGCACGGCGTGTAACGCTGGCTCGGTGACCGGACGGGTAGAGAGGTGATCTCGCGCCGCGCTCGGTCCTGGGTGCCCCTGGCAATGCTGGCGGCAGCGACAGTCTCCGGGGCCGGGCTGGGGTTGGCACAGGCGCCGACGGCAGCGGTCGGTTCGACTACCGGGCCTGGCCACCCGTCCGCGTCGGTGGCGGCTCCTTCGCCGAAGGTAGTGGTACCCAGCACTGGGCTGGTCGGCGGCCAGCGGCTGCAGGTGACCCTCCGCGGGTTCCCTCCCGGTGCTTCCGTCAGGATCTTCGAGTGCACGAGTCCCGTCTCGGCTGCCACCGTGACCGGGTGGTGTGGATCGGTTAGCGCCACCTTCGTGACGACCGGTAGCGACGGCAGCGCCTCTGGCACGTTCATCGCCCAGCCAGCGGCGGCGAGCACCGGGTCCCGGACCACGACGCCCTGTCGGGACGAGTGCGTCCTCGTGGCTGCGGTCATCAAGAACGAGGCCAGCTCGAGGCCGAGCGGCCCGACGACCGCCACGACGCCGTTGTCCTTCTCCACCACGGAGGCCCCCAGCCTGGCCGACGCCTTCTTGCGGGACCTGAGCTGGGTCAGCGCCACCGAAGGGTGGGCCCTGGTTGCCCAGCCCTGTACGGCGGGGGCCTGCGCCCGCCTGGCGCAGACCACCGACGGCGGGAGGTCCTGGCAGGCCCTGCACAACCCGCCGACCCAGCTTCAAGAGGGCGCTGCCGACTGCTCGACCGTGGCCTGCGTGCGCGGGGTCCGCTTCGCCACCCCCGAGGTGGGCTACCTGTTCGGGCCGGCGTTGCTCATGACCACCGACGGGGGCCGCAGCTGGCAGGCCCAGCCCGGCCTGCAGACCGAGACGCTCACCGTGGCCAACGACGCCGTGTACCGCGTCGCCTACCAGCACGGCGGCTGCCCGGGGCCCTGCCAGCCGATCCTGCAGGAAGCAGCCGTCAGCTCCGCCACCTGGCACACCCTGATCGGTCAGCTCACCTACCCCGACCGCAGTGGAACGGCCCAGATCGTCGCCTCGGGGTCGGACCTGCTCGTCGCCCTGTACGGCAGCCAGGCGGGTCCAATGCCCGCCACGGCCGATCTCTACCGCTCCACCGACGGAGGGGCCGCCTGGGCGCGCGAAACCGACCCCTGTTCGGCCCGAGGTGCCGCCCTCACGACCCAGGAGGAGGACCTCATCGCCCTCGCCTCCGCTCCCGGGGGTTTCTTCGCCGGCCTGTGCACTCCCCACGCCGGCACGGGCGGCGACTTCGTCGTCACCTCGGCGGACGGCGGAGGATCCTGGCAGTCGGGGGGCACGCTGCCGGCCGTCGAGGGGCTCGGCCTGGTGGCGGCGGCCAGCCCCACCACCCTGGCCGTCTCGACTGGCCCCATGAGCGGCAGTGGCCCCTTCACCGCCGAGCTCTTCGTCTCGACCGACGGCGGCCTCCACTGGACCACCGCCGCCACCGACCACCACGAGCTGGTCCCCCAAGCAGGTCCCTCGGGATGGCTCGGGTTCGAGACCGCACAGGTCGGCCGGTGGGTCAGTGGCCCTCGCGCCATCTGGACCACCCACGACGGCGGGCGAAGCTGGACCCGGATGGCGTTCCCCTGATGGCTTGGCGGCAGGTCCAGCCCGAACGCGCCTCCGGGCGAGACGTGGTCTCCTTCTTCGTCACGGTCGAAGGGGAGGAACTCCCGCAAGCCTGGCAGGGAGCGAAGGAGCACCTCCCCGAACCGGTGGTTTGGACCAGACTCGGGAGGATCGTCCGCGACAAGTCGCCACGCCCCGAATGATGGCAGGGTGCCTGGCTGACGAGGGGGAGCGCCGGCGATCGGCTCGGACCGGTGGTGCGCACGCCACGAGATTCCGGACGCGTTCCTCGACGCCTAGCCTCGGCCCGCCCCTTTGCCCCGAGAGGCCACACTCCCAGGGATTGAACGTCGACGTCGGCGTTGCAGCGTTCGCAGCCAAGCCGTGTGCGATCAACCGGATAGGAACTCCCTGCTGATGCCATACCGATCGCACCACGCGGCTGGTAGCAGTTTCCTCAACTCGGCCTGAAAGGCGTTCGCACCTCGCGATGCACCCCTCCATGTGGGGAATCCCTGAAGAACGATCTCTCGGCCCTGGGCGTTGCGGACGATCACCCGGTGGGGGTCGTCGTCATAATCGGCCGAGGTCATCGCGGCGAGGACGAAACTCAGTGCCCAGTGAAGGCCGCCGCGCTTGGCCTGAACCGCTTCGATGGTGAGTGAACCCGGCAAGGAGCGATCCACGACGTGAGTATAGGTAGGGGTGGGTGTCGGCATCAGCATGAATCTGACCGCTGGGCGTCTCGGACGTGGCTAACGTCGCGTCCATGAATGGCTCGGTGAGACGATTTCTGGCAACTGAGGCACCCGGCGACAGGGCAGCCGCCGTCGAACGCGTCATGGCGGCGACCCAGCACCTGAGTCCAGAGGCCCAAGAGCAGGCCGTGAAGAGCC
>DATLUK010000210.1:0-2210 GCA_035533195.1 Acidimicrobiales bacterium
CTTCATCCCCCCCGAGTACCGCTCCACCCGCTCCGACGCCCGGTCGGCCAGGCCCACCGTCTCCAGGGCGGCATCCACCCGTCGGCCCAGTTCGGCCCCGGTCAGGCCGTAGAGCCGGCCGAAGAAGCGCAGGTTGTCCGCGGCCGACAGCTCCGGGTAGAGGGCCAGGTCCTGGGGAACGAGCCCGATGGCCTGGCGGGCGGTCACCGAGTGGGTGTCCAGCCTCTGGCCGGCCACCATCACCTCCCCCGAGTCCCGCCCGACCAGACCGCAGACCATGGCGATGGTGGTCGTCTTGCCCGCCCCGTTGGGACCGAGCAGCCCGTAGCACTTGCCCCGGCCGATCTGGAAGCTGACCCCGTCCACCGCCCGGAGTGGGCCATAGGACTTGGACAGGTCGTGGCAGGCCAGGATGATTTCCAAAATGACCTCCCCACCTCCCCGGCTACGCGCCGGCAGGCTAGCGGCCGCCGTCCTCCGGCTTCCGGCCCTCTCCCCGCTCGGCGGTTTTCGTTCCCCGTTTGCCATAATCGCCCAGCGGACATCACCCCCGAGCGCGGCCGGCTCCCCCACCGGCTGCCCCTCCTGAGCCCATGAGTCACTTCACCTCTCTCAGCGAGCACCAGCAGCTCGTCTTCTGGAGCGAGCTGCTGGCCATCCTGGGGGTGGCCCGTCTCTTGGGCGGCGTTCTGCGCCGCTTCGGCCAGCCCGCCGTGGTCGGTGAGCTCGGAGCCGGCCTGCTCCTGGGCCCGTCCGTCCTCGGCCAGGTCTGGCCCGGCGGGTTCAACTGGCTCTTCCCGGTGGACAAGGTCCAGTCCGGGGCGGTCAACGCCGTGGGCTGGCTCGGCATCGCCCTCCTGCTCGTACTCACCGGGTTCGAGACCGACCTCACCATCATCCGCCGGCTCGGTCGGGCCGCCGGGGCCGTGGCCGGAGGGGCCCTGCTCATCCCCTTCGGGGCCGGCCTGGCCGTCGGCTTCGCCCTCCCGGTCGCCTTCATCGGACCCCACGCCCATCGGGACCTGTTCATCCTCTTCATGGGCGTCGGCCTGAGCATCTCCTCCCTGCCGGTGATCGCCAAGATCCTCGGTGACCTGGGCCTCATGCGGCGCAACTTCGGCCAGGTGACGGTGGCAGTGGGAATGCTCAACGACCTGATCGGCTGGCTGGCTCTGGGCGTTATTGCCGGCCTGGCCACCAGCGCCGGGCTGTCGGCCGGACACCTGGCCCTGACCATCGGGTCCATGGCCGTACTGCTCGGCGGCGGCCTGACCATCGGCCAGCGCGGCGTGGACCAGATACTGCGCTGGGTCCGCTCCCGTAGCGAGGGCCCGCTCGACTCCCTGGTGGCCACCATCCTGGTGGTGCTGGTGGTGGCGACCGCCGCCCAGGCCGCCGGCATCGAGGCCGTGCTGGGGGCGTACATAGCCGGGATCGTCCTCGGCCGGTCCCGGTTCAAGCATCCCGAGGTGGCCGGTCACCTCGAATCCCTGACCTACGGGATCCTGGCCCCGATCTTCTTCGCCAGCGCCGGGCTCAAGCTCGACCTGGGGGCCCTGGCCAAACCCGGGGTAGCCCTCTGGTGCGCCGTGATCCTGGTGGTGGCCGTCGGGGCCAAGTTCGGCGGCGCCTTCCTCGGCGCCCGGGTCGGCGGGCTGCCCAACCGGGAGGCGCTGGCCCTGGGCTCGGCCCTCAACGCCCGGGGGGCGGTCGAAGTGGTCATCGCCACGGTCGGCCTGTCCATCGGGGTGCTGAGCAACGCCGCCTTCACCGCCATCGTCCTCATGGCCCTGCTGACCTCGGTCATGGCCCCGCCGCTGCTCAAGGTCTTCATCAGGGGCTGGGCCGGGACGGACGAGGAACGCCAGCGCCTCGAGCACGAGAGCCTGATGAGCTCCAACCTGCTGGTGCGGGGTGGTCGCCTGCTGTTGCCCAGCCGAGGCCGTCCCAACTCCATCGTGGCGGCCCAGGTCATGCACTTCGCCTGGCCCGAGGAAGTCGGGGTGACGGTGGTTTCAGTACAGGCCGAGGGTGAGACGCCCGATCTCGATCCCATCGCCAGCGTCTTTGAAGGTCGGGAGGTGGAGTTCAGGCGGGTGGCGTCCGAGGACGCCCTGGAGGAACTGCTGCGGGAGGCCAAGCTGGGCTACCAGGCCATCGGGCTGGGCGCCACCGACCTGGGAGGGGACCGCCTCCTCTCCCCCGTCGTG
>DATLUK010000211.1:0-10652 GCA_035533195.1 Acidimicrobiales bacterium
GGCACCGGCGTGGTCACCGTCAACCAGATCATGGCCGTGGCCGCCGGCATGGACGGACTGGAGGTCACCGGCCTGGACCAGACCGGCCTGAGTCAGAAGGCCGGCCCGGTCGTCTCGCACCTGAAGCTGTCCCACGCCGTCCAGCACGGATCCCGCCGACTCTCCGCCGGCCACGTCGACTGTCTGCTGGCCTTCGACCTACTGGTGGCGGCCGACCCCGCTCATCTGGCCATGGTCAGCACCGGGCGCACGGTGGCGGTGGTGTCCACCACAGCCTCCCCGACCGGGCCCATGGTCAGCGACCCGTCCGTGCCCGCGCCGGATCTGGATCAGATCGGAGCGGTAGTGGATGCGGCCACGTCCCCGGGCCGCAACGTGTTCATCGACGCCGCCGCCATGGCCGGGGAGCTGGTCGGTGATGAGGTCGGAGCCAACATCCTGCTCCTCGGGGCCGCTTTCCAGTCCGGGGTGGTCCCGATCAGCGCCGAGGCCATCGAGAAGGCCATCGAAGTCAACGGCGTGCTGGTGGAGCTCAACCGTTGCGCCTTCCGCTGGGGCCGGCTGATCATCTCCGACCCGTCCCGGGTCGAAGCGGCCCGCCGGCAGCGGGCCGAGGAGAGCGCGCCGAAGACTCGGCGGGTGGACGCCGCCGAGGCCGAGGCGGCCGGAATCGTGACGGCGCGGGGCCTCCGCATCCTCGGGTCGGGGGTGGAGGAGCGGGTGGCCGAGTTGATCCGCTACCAGAACTCCGCCTTGGCCCGCTCTTACGCCGATGAGTTGGCCGGGGTGCTCCAGGCCGAACAGAACGTACGCCCGTCCAGCACCGAGTTCACGACCGCGGTGGCCAGGGGCTTGTTCAAGCTCATGGCCTACAAGGACGAGTACGAGGTGGCCCGCCTCTACCTGGCGCCGCAGTTCGATGAGGCCCTGGCCCGGCAGTTCCCCGACGGGGTGCGGACGCACTACCGGCTCCATCCCCCACTCATGAAGGCGCTGGGCCGGGACAAGAAGATCAGCGTGGGACCCTGGTTCCGCTACGTGTTCAAGGGCCTCTACGCCATGCGTTGGGTGCGGGGTCGGGCCATCGACCCCTTCGGCCACACCAAGGTCCGGCGCACCGAGCGTTCCCTGGTCCGTGAATATCGGGAGCTGATGGGGAGGGCGACGGCGGAGTTGGGGGAGGCCAACTTCATCGAGGCTTTGCGCCTGGCCGGCCTGCCCGACATGGTGCGCGGTTACGAGGAGATCAAGCTGGCCAACGTGGATCGCTTCCGCCAGGCCGCCACCTCCCCTTCCTGAGCCGCGCCCATAAGCGTCGCCGCCGTGCTCCCCCCGGGGTGACGCCCGCGTGGCCCAACCCGGTCCGCCGGTCTCTGTGAATCTCCTGAGCGGGATCGAGAGATGCAACTTGAACGAGGCACCAAAGATCTTGAACTTCTGCTCTTGATGGAGAAATCGCGTTCGTTCAACAACACATCCGTAATCAAAACGGGGTGTGTGTTCAAACAGCATCCCTCGGCTCGCTCCACCCCAGGTGCTCGATCGGCCGCATGCAGTCACCGAAGGCGGCCACATGGGTCAGGCGGCGGAGTCCGAAGCACGGCCGGCGGCGCCCGGAAGAGCGGATTGACAAAAACCTGAGACTGGTGTCAGATTTGTCCTGGCGGGGCCGGCCGGGGCGGGCGGCTTCAAATCCGGACGGTCGAGCCGGGTGGGGAACCTGGGGGGCTCATGGTCGGATCCGACACGCAACGAGGCGGGGGTGAGAGTTCCAAGGACGTGCCCTGGGCCTGGTTCGATGAAGCCCGCCTGGGCATGTTCGTCCACTGGGACCACGCCAGCCAACAGGGACTGGAGACCTCCTGGCCCCTGGTCGGCGGAGTGTTCGCCCTGCCGGCGGCCCAGCCCGTATCGGTCGAGCAGTACCACTCCTCCGCGGAGACCTTCAATCCGAGCGCCTGGGATGCCAAGGCCCTGGCCCGCACGGCCCGGGAGGCCGGTATGGGCTACGCCGTGCTCACGGCCAAGCACCACTCCGGCTACGCCATGTGGCCCACCCAGCTGTCGGACTGGTCCATAGCCCGCTCCCCGTACGCGGGGGACCTGGTCGGCGAGTTCGTCGAGGCCATGCGTTCCGAAGGCCTCCGGGTCGGGGTTTATTTCTCCCTCTCCGACTGGCACCACCCCGACTACCCGGCCTTCACCGAGGCCCACAAGCCCTACATGTTCGGATCCTCGCCGCCGAGGCCCGATGACGAGACCTGGGCCCGGTATCTCGAATACATGAAGGGCCAGATCACCGAGCTGCTGACCGACTACGGCCCCATCGACCTCATGTGGTTCGACGGAGGCTGGGAGAGACAGAACTGGGGGGCGGCGGAGCTGGAGGCCCACATCCGCGGCCTGGCGCCGGACATCATCCTCAACGACCGCCTCCCCGGAGTCGGGGACTACACCACCCCGGAGCAGTTCGTCCCCGCCCAGGCTCCGGCCGGGCGCTGGGAGACGTGTCTGACCATGAACCGGAGCTGGGGTTGGAACCCGGGGGACACGGCCTACAAGTCGGCCCGGTCGCTCATCCACACCCTGTGTGAGGTGGCGGGCAAGGGCGGGAACCTCCTGCTCAACGTCAGCCCGAAGGGGGACGGCAGCCTGCCCGAAGAGCAGACGGAACGCCTGGCCGCCATCGGGCGCTGGATGGCCGCCAACGGGGGCTCGATCACCGGGACGACAGCCGGGTTGGAGGCGGCCCAGTTCTACGGGCCGAGCACCACCAAGGGGGACACGACCTACCTGCACCTGCTGATGCGCCCCTACGACACCTTCGACGTGCGCGACGTCTACATCCGCCGGGTCCGCTCGGTGAAGGAGCTGGCCAGCGGCCGGGAGCTCTCCTTCCGCACCCACACCGGGATCATCGGATCCGTCCTGCCCGATCCCCTGGGAACCCTGACGGTTACAGTCCCCGAGGAACTGCTGGACAGCGATGCCACCGTGGTGGCCGTCGAGTTCCACGACGCCGCTCCGCCGCGGGAGGCTCGATGAGCGCGCCGAGCGCAGCGCCGGCCGGCGCCGGCGCCGGCGCCGGCGCAAGCACCGACAGCCTGGTCATCGACGCCGACTCCCATGTGCTCGAACCGGCCGACCTCTGGGAGAGGTACCTGGAACCCCGCTACCGGGACCGGGCCATCCGCTCGTCGAGACCGACGGCGTCGAACAGCTGATCATGGGCGGGGAAGTGATGATGTCCGGCAACCTGGCCGGCCTGGGCGGGGTTCATCTCGATAGGACGACCATCTTCGCCGGCGGGCTCCGCTACCAGGACGGCTGTCCGCCGGCCAGCTACGACCCCATCGCCCGGGTCGCCCTCTATGACGAATGGGGCGTCGACGCCGGACTGGTCTTCCCCACCATCGGGATCCTTCCGTTCCCCGCCGAGGACCAGGACCTGGTCTCGGCCTACTGCCGGGCCTACAACCGCTGGCAGGCCGACTTTTCCGCCGCCACATCGGGGCGAGCCATGCCCGTCGCCCACCTCAACCTGGCCGACCTGGACGAGGCCATCAAAGAGCTGGAGTGGTGCATCGAACACGGCTTCAAGGCCGTGTTCCTGCCGCCCGAGCCGATCGGGGCGAACCGCCCCGGGGAGTCACGCTTCGACCCCCTGTGGCAGCGCTGCGCCGAGGCCGGCCTGCCCGTGTGCCTGCACGTGGTGGTCCGCTTCGGAGGGGCGGCCGTGCCCTACGCCGCCTGGCACCAGGCCGGCGCCGGCATGACCTTCGCCTTTGCTCTCGGGGCGCCGGGCCAGATAATCCCGGCTCTGTCCACCATGGTCCTCGACGGCGTCTTCGAGCGGGTGCCCGACCTCAAAGTCGTCTGCGTGGAGGCCGGCTGCGGCTGGGCGGCCCATCTGATGGACCGACTGGACGAGAAGTGGTCGGTGCTCGGGCCGCTGTCCCCCGCCCCCTTGGTCGAAAAGCCCAGCTACGACCTGGCCCGCAACGTCTGGTACGTGGCCGAGCCCGAGGAGCGGACCATCGGGGCCATGCTCGAACTGGTCGGGGAGGACCGCATCCTCTGGGGCTCGGACTACCCCCACATCGATTCCAGCCTGGACGCCCCCCAGCTCATCCAGGCCGGCCTGGCCGGCCTGAGCCCAGATCGCCGACAGGCCGTGCTGGGTGGCAACGCCGCCGCCCTGTTCGGCCTGTCGGTCAACCTCAACCGAGCGGAGCAACCATGAGCCCAGTCCTGGACCAAAAGCACGACTACGCCCACCCGGTGGAGTCGGACGGAGCTTGGTCGGAGTCCTACTACTTCAACTGCTACGACCCGAGCACCGACTGCGGGTTCTTCACCCGGATCGGCGTGCGCCCCAACGACGGCACGGTGGACGTGGGACTGTCGGTGTGGAAGCCGGGCGGAGGCCTGGTGCGCATCGGCCACGTCCGGCCCCAGACGGAGATGATCGACCAGGACCTCGAGGTCGGACCGGTGCGCTACCGCATGCTGGAGCCCGGCCAGCGCTGGCTGCTCAGCTCCGACGGCTCGGCCCAGGGCCTGTCCATGGAAGTGACCTTCGAGGCCCTGACCCCGCTGATCGGCGCCGACGGACAGGACTCGGCCGGAGAGGGCGCTTCAGCCCAGACCCGCTCCATCGTGGGCAAGGGCCACCTGGAGCAGGCCGGCCGGTGGTCGGGTTGGATCGAGATCGACGGAGCCCGGGTGGAGCTCGGCCCCGACACCATGGGCAACCGGGACAAGTCCTGGGGCCCCAGGCGCTGGGGCGGGCCGCGGATGTGGAGATGGTTCTCCATCAACATCGATGCGGGCACCCACTTCGGCGGCATCCGCATCGGCACCGACGCCGGGGACCTGCACCGGGGCTGGGTGTGGCGGGACGGCGCCTTGGCCTCCATCGAGCGCTGGGACGTGTCCAGTGAGCTGGAGGACGACGGCGTCACCCACGCCGTGACCCGCCTAAAGGTGACAGACAAGTCCGGCCGCACCCACCAGCTGGAGGGCCGGATGCTGCGGGTCGAGCCCGGCCCGGCCGGCCTGCGCCCCAACACCACCATCGTCAACGAGGGCCTGGCCACCTGGACCTACGAAGGCCGCCAGGGTTACGGCATCAGCGAGTACCTGCATCAACTCGACGACCAGGCCCGTCCCGTCGTCACCATCGAGTAGTGGACCAGCCGGACGACCAGGAGGACACATGCACGATCTAGTGATCAAAGACGCCGTCATCGTGGACGGGACCGGTGCAGCCCCCCGGGCCGGTGACGTTGCAGTGGACAACGGCCAGGTGACCGAAGTGACAGAAGCCGGCCAGGCCGGCGCCGGCCATCAGGAGATCGATGCCGACGGGCGCCATCTGCTGCCCGGGTGGGTGGACATCCACACTCACTACGACGGTCAGGTCACCTGGGATCCCGAGGTCTCCCCTTCGAGCTGGCACGGGATCACCACCGTGGTCATGGGCAACTGCGGCGTCGGCTTCGCCCCGGTGCGCAAGGGGTCGGAGGGCTTCCTCATCGAGCTGATGGAGGGGGTGGAGGACATCCCCGGCACCGCCCTGCACGAGGGGATCGACTGGCAGTGGGAGTCCTTCCCCGAGTACCTCGACGCCCTCGAAGCCATGCCCAGGGTCCTCGACATCGCGGCCCAGATCCCCCACGCCGCACTGCGGGCCTACGTCATGGGCGATCGGGCCCATGACGACGCCACCACCGAAGAGGTGGAGGAGATGGCCGACCTGGTGGAAGAAGCCCTGCGGGCCGGAGCCATCGGCTTCACCACCTCGCGCACCATCCTGCACAACTCCAAGCACGGGCTGGTCCCGGGCACTGCGGCGCCCGCCGAGGAGCTGCGCAGCATCGGGCGAGCCATGGCCCGGGCCGGCCACGGTGTGTTCGAGATGGTGACGGACCACGCCAGCACGCCGACCGAACGGGAGTGGATGATCGAGCTGGCCGGCCATACGGGCGTAAAGGTCACCTACGCCCTGGCCCAGGGTCCGGGGGATCCGAGGGCCTACCGGTTCTCATTGGAGGACGCCGAGCGCCTCTCGGCCGAGGGGATCGACGTGGTTCCCCAGGTCTCCTGCCGGCCCACCGGGATGCTCTTCGGCCTGCAGTCCTCCCTCCACCCCTTCATCACCCACCCCACCTATCAGTCACTGGCCCATCTGCCCCTGGCCGAGCGGGCGGCCCAGCTGCGCCGGCCCGAGGTGCGGGAAAAGCTGGTCAACGAGGAGCCGGCCGCCAACAGCCCGATAGCCCGCTTCCTCATGTCCCGGTGGGCGCAGATATTCCCCCTGGGCGACCCGCCCGAATACGAGCCCGAGCCCTCCTCCAGCGTGGCGGCGGTGGCCGCCCGGGAGAACCGTGACCCGCGCCAGGTCGTGCTGGACTGGCTGCTGGAGCGGGAGGGCCAGGCCTTCCTCTTCGCCCCGCTAGCCAGCTACGCCGACGGTGACTTCGAAGCCATCCGGGAGATGATCACCCACCCCAGCACGGTCCTGGGACTGTCCGACGGCGGGGCCCATTGCGGCCTCATCTGTGACGCCTCTATGCCCACCTACCTGCTCACCCACTGGGTGCGGGACCGGACCCGGGGACCCAAGCTGGCCCTGGAGACGGCCGTGCACCTCCAGACGGGGCGCACGGCGTCGGTATACGGGCTGGACGACCGGGGCGTCATCGCCCCCGGTAAGCGGGCGGACTTCAACCTGGTCGACCTCGAAGGTATGCGCCTGCACGCCCCCCGGATGGCCTTCGACCTGCCGGCCGGGGGCCGGCGCCTGGTGCAGGACGTGGACGGCTACGACATCACCATCGTGGCCGGCCAGGTCACTTTCGAGAAGGGACAGCCCACCGGGGCCCGTCCCGGCCGTCTGGTCCGAGCCGCCGGCTGATGGCCCGCCGGGCCGGGAGGGGACGGCTCGCTTGAGCGCCCCCCAGGCCGGCCCGGACGAGAAGCGGGAGCCGGGCAGCCTGGAGGCCATCTTCGTCGGGCGGGTGGTGCGGCGGGAGTCCGGGGAGGACCGCCCGGCCGGGCCCAAGGCCCGACGCACCCGCCAGCTGATCCTGGCCGCGGCCCGGACCCAGTTCGACCGCCAGGGCTACCAGCGCACCAGCATGGTCGACGTCGCTCTGGCCGCCGGGGTCAGCCAGGGCACCGTCTATCAGTACTTCCGGGACCGCTCCGACCTGGTGGTGGCCATCATCCAGCAGGCCCTGCACCAGTTGCTCACCCGCACCGACACCACCTGGCGGCCGGAAGAGGGGATGGCCGGGCTGGAGCGCATCCTGTCCAACTACGCCACCGGCTTTGCCGAGGCCCCCGACGTGGTCAGGGTCTGGGAAGAGGTCAGCCACACCGACGAGGACATGGCCGAGCTGCGCCGGTCCCTGGGGCGCCTCTTCGAGGCCTCGGTGGAAAAGGCCATCCGGACCGGCCAGCGGGCCGGGCGCATCCGCCGGGAGATGGATCCGGTCGAGGCCGCCCGGGCCCTGTGCGCCATGACCGACCGCTACTGCTACGTCTCCTACGTGTTCGACCCTCCCGCCGGCGGCCCGCCCGATCCGGCCGAGACGGGCCGGCTCCTGGCCGAGCTGTGGGCGGCGGCCCTCGGCCTGGCCGACTGACTGACTGTGGGCGGCGGGCCGGCGGCGGCCCGGCCGACTAACCCGGCTGTCCCGTTACCAGCCGGTCCAAGCGGTCCCACAGACGCTCGGGGACATCGGCGGTGAAGGCGGCGGCGTTGGCCTGCACCTCGGTGGCCGAGCGGGCCCCGACCAGGACGGTGGTCACGGCCGGATGGCGGGCCGGGAAGCGCACCGCCGCGGTCACCAGATCGACCCCGGCCGCCCGGCACTCCGACTCCAGCCTCCGGGCCGCCTCCACCAGTTCCGGGGAGGCGGCGGCGTAGTCGAAGGTGGCCCCGGTCGAAGGCTGGGCCAAAAGGCCGCTGTTGAACACCCCGCCCACCACTACCTCGACGCCCCGCTCCTGGCAGAGGGGCAGCAGCTCCTCCCCGGCCCGGCGGTCGAGCAGGGTCCAGCGTCCGGCCACCAGGACGCAGTCGATGTCGGCCTCCCGCACGAATCGGCACAACATCGGCGCCTGGTTCATGCCGGCGCCGATGGACGACACCACCTTCTCGTCCCGGAGGCGGCGCAGAGCGGGGAAGGCCCCGGCCAGGGCCTGGTCCCCGAAGTCGTCCGGGTCGTGGACCAGCAGGGTGTCGATGCGGTCCAGTCCCAGACGCTCCAGGCTGGCCTCGAATGAGCCCATCACCCCGTCGTAGCTGAAGTCGAACACCGGCCGTAGCGCCGGCACGTCGATGAAGATGCTCTCCTCATCCCGGCCCTCCACCAACAGCCGGCCCACCTTGGTGGAAATCCGGTACTGGTCCCGGGGCCGGTCCCGGAGGGCGTCACCCAGGCGGCGCTCGGCCAGGCCATGGCCGTAGAGGGGGGCGACGTCAAAGTCCCGGATGCCGGCGTCCCAGGCGGCGTCGACGGTCGCCCGGGCCTCCGCCTCGCTGACCGGCTCATACAGATTGCCGAGCGGGGCGGCCCCCAAACCCAGCCTCGGCCTCACGGCCTGGGAATGGAGAAGCCGGTGATGCCGCCGTCGATGGCGAGGGCCGTGCCAGTGACGTAGCCGGCGGCGGGTGAGGCCAGATAGACGATGGCCTCGGCCACCTCGGCCGCCGTTCCGAGCCGGCCGATGGGCTGGCGGGCCACCAGGTCCCGGCGGGCCCGTTCCGGGTCATCGGTTGCGCCCAGCAGCCGACCGACCCAGGGCGTGTCCACGGTGCCGGGACAGACGCAGTTGACCCGGATGCCCTCGCCCACATGATCGGCGGCCATGGCCATGGTGAGAGCGAGCACGGCTCCCTTGCTGGCCCCGTAGCAGGCTCGACGAGGCAGGCCGGTAGTGGCCACCACCGAGGCGGTGTTGACGATGGCGGCGTGCTCCGACCGACGCAGCAGGGGCAGGAAGGCCCGGGCCGTGCGGACGATGCCGAGGACGTTGACGTCATAGACGCGGTGCCATTCCTCATCCGGGTTGTCCTCCACCGTGCCCACCGCTCCGATGCCGGCGTTGCACACCAGCAGGTCGACTCCGCCCAGCGCCTCGGCCGCCTGCGCCGCCGCCCGCTCCAGTGAGGCGGAGTCGGTCACGTCGGCCACCACCGGGACGACGCCGTCCGACGCCGGCGGAGGAACCAGGTCGAGACCGGCCGCCCGGGCGCCTTCGCTGACCATGAGCTCGACCGTGGCCAGGCCGATACCCGAGCCGGCCCCGGTCACCGCGGCCCGCAGTCCTTCCAACCTCATGACCGTGCCTTTCTCATGACTGTGCCTCACTCAACGACCGCATCCCACTCATGACAGTGCCTCTTCGGCGGCGTGCTGAATGCGGTCCACGGTCTCCACCGCAGAACAGCGGCCGGTCAGAGCGGCGTTGATGGCCCGCCAACCGGCTTCCTCGATGGAGGGGAACCGGGTCAGGCCGGGATAGGTGATCATGGCCTCCTCGATGGTCCTGCGGGTGATGGCCAGCCGTTGGGCGTCCACTCCATCGGTGGGTTGGATCCGCCCTAACGCCTGCACATGGGCAGGGATGGATCCGCCCTGGGCATCCAGTGCCGCGGTGGACTCCGACCCCAATAGCTCCAACAGGCCCAGCGCCCCGTCCAGGTCCCCGCACGTGTTGGGGATGGCCCAGGAGTGACAGCCCGAGTAGGAGACCCAGCGCTCCCGCCCGGCCGGATACGGCGCCGGGGCCAGCAGCCCCGCCAGGGCGCCGTCCCGTATGGGGCCGTAGGCGCCGGGCCAGGCCGCCGCCGCCCATATCCGCCCTTCCAGCAGGGCCTCGTCCACCTGGTCGTAGTGCCAGGTGGAGAGATCCGCAGGAGCGCGGGCAGCCAACCGGCAGAGGGTCTCCACCGCCTCCACGGCGACGTCGGAGGCGACCACCGGCTTGCCCTCATCGCTGAAGAGCCGCCCGCCGTTGCCGACCACCAACTCGAAGAAGGTGCCGAACAGTCCAGACTCCCGGCCGGGAAAGCCGAAGCCACAGTCCTTTTCGGTCAGCTGAGCCCAGCTGGATGGGGCGGCGTCCAAACAGTCGGTCCGCCACCACAGCACCCGGACGTCGATGTTGCGAGGCAGGCTCATGAGGCCGCCGCCGAAGCGGCACAGGTCCACCGCGGCCGGGGCCAGCGCACCCACCGTCTCATCGGATGCCAGGTCGTCCAGAGCCCGCAGCCACTGGGCTTGGGACGGTGCGTACTTGGAGTGGGTCGAGATCAGGTCCAACCGCTCCCCCGCCGCCAGCCGCTCGGCCACCTCCCGGTTGAGGGTGGGGTGGTCAGCGTGGACAACGATCTCTACGTCGCGTCCGGACAGCACCTCGTTGAGGCCGTCGTACATCGGTCCGCCCACCAGGGCCAGGCGCAGGGTCATGCCCCGGCCCAGATCCGACCGGTGGGAAAGAGGTGATCGGACCGGGAGGCGGCCAGCAGCTCGGCGCTGTAGCCGGGGAGGGAAGGGAGCTGGTAGCGACCCGACACCACCCGGACCGGATCCACGAAGTGCTCGTGCAGGTGCTCGGAGTACTCCGTCATCCGTCCC
>DATLUK010000212.1:0-7336 GCA_035533195.1 Acidimicrobiales bacterium
GCCTTCATCCTCTACATCGACTCGGTGTTCAACCCCGTTCAGCAGATGTCGCAGATCTTCGATTCCTACCAACAGGCCAAGGCGGCCATGACCAAGATCCGGGAGTTGATGGCCACCCCCATCTCCACCCCGGAGCCGGCCCTGCCCGTGCTCCCCCCGGCCCGGCTGAAGGGGGATATCCGCCTCGAGGGAGTGCGGTTCCGCTACCCCCAGGGAGTCAACGATGCCCTGCGGGGCGCCGATCTGCGGGTGGCGGCCGGGACGAGCCTGGCCCTGGTGGGCGAGACCGGATCGGGCAAGTCCACCATCGTCAAGCTGATAGCCCGCTTCTATGATCCCGGTGAGGGTCGGGTACTGGTGGACGGGATCGCCCTGACCGAGATGGATCTGCCGGCCTTCCGGGCCCAGCTCGGCGTGGTTCCCCAGGAAGCCTTCCTCTTCGGGGGATCGATACGGGACAACGTCGCCTACGGGCGGCCCGAGGCCACCGACGCCGAGGTCGAATGGGCCGCCAGGTCCATGGGAGCCCACGAGTTCATCGCCCGGTTACCCGGCGGCTACCACCACGTGGTCACGGAACGGGGCCGATCACTGTCGATCGGCCAGCGACAGCTGATCGCCCTCTCCCGGGCCTACCTGGTCGACCCCGCCATCCTGCTGCTGGACGAGGCCACCTCCAACCTCGACCTGTCCATCGAGGCCAAGGTGACCAGGGCGATGCGCCAGATGTCCTCCGGGCGCACCACGGTGCTCATCGCCCATCGGCTCCAGACGGCCCGGTTGGCCGACCGGATCGCGGTGGTGGACCGGGGTCGGATCATCGAGGAGGGAAGTCACGAGGAACTGATCAGGGCCGAGGGCGCCTATGCCTCCCTTTGGAAGTCCTACGACGTCACTCGCCAGGCCGTCTGAAGCTATCCGGAGCCACGGGGCAGCCCGGCGGCCCAGATCCGGCCGCCCTGGCCGATCCGATCCCCAGTTTTGCGGGCCCGGCAGGAGAGCGGCCAGACTTCGGGCAAATCCGAGCTTTGGAGGAGGCGAAATGCCTGAGACGTTCCTGTCCGACGCATGGTTCGATGAGGTGGAGAAGGTCCGCGCCGAGCTGGGCGATCCCGAGGTACCGGCGGCCATGAAGGACCTGACCATCAACATCGTCGTAACCGGCGGCCCCGATGGTGACCGGGAGATCCGCATGGAGGCGGGGGGCTTCGAGCGGGGTCTGGCCGACGGGGCACCGACCAAGCTGACCGTGCCCTTCGACGTGGCCAAGGCCATCTTCATCGATGGGAATCAGTCCGCCGCCATGCAGGCGTTCATGTCCGGCCAGATCAAGGTCGAAGGCGACATGTCCAAGCTCATGGCCATGCAGGCCGGCGGCGCCGGCCCGGCGGCCGCTTCGGCCGAGGCCCTCCAAGCCCGGCTCAAGGAAATCACCGCCTGATCCGACCGAAGGGCGCGCGCCGAAGCGCCCGCCCTTCGACCATCCCCGGATGGCTTTACACCGCAGAAGGTAGCGACACCCCGAAGCAGCCGCCCCCGCGGCCGGCCTCGTACCAAACGTCGCCCCCGGCGGCTCGGGCCAGATCGCGCACGATCGACAGCCCCAGGCCGGTGCCCCGAACCTCCTGGGCGTCGGCCCGGAAGAAGCGCTCGAAGAGTCGAGGGACGAACTCCTCGGGCACGCCGTCCCCGCTGTCGATGACCCTGAGTTCGACCAGGGGCCCGGCCGTGGTCGCCTCCACCGTCACCGGAGACCGTCCATGGTTGACGGCGTTGTGGAGGTAGTTGGTGAGCATCCGTTCGAGATGCTCGGGGTCGACCATGACCAGAACCTCGTCCGGCACACCGACGCGGACCGACTCCCTGTCCTCCATGTGCCGTACCGCCAGGTCAACGGCGTCCCGCAACAACACCGGCCGGGGCCGTCCGGCCGACACGCCGGCGTCGAGCCGGGAGATCATGAGGAGGTTTTCCACCAGGCGTCCCATCCGCTCCGAGGCCCGGGCGACCATCTGGGCGATGTCGAGCCTCTCGGCCTCGGGCAGGGCCGCCCAGTCAGCCGCCAAGGTACCGGCCAATCCCCGGATGACCGCCACGGGCGAGCGGAGGTCATGCGAGGCCACCGCCACGAAGGACTTCATGGCCTCGTTGGCCCGTTGGAGGCTTTCCTGACCCGCCCGGCGTTCGCAGACGTCCCGCATGGAAACGACCACGCCCGTCACCGGTCCGTCGAGGCAGTTCTCGGCGTAGGCGTCGACGTAGTGCCAACTGTTGTCGGCGTGACGGATGCGGATCTCGGCGCTGGCGAAAGACCCCGGGATCTCCAGGCAGCTATCGAAGGTGTCAGCGGCGGCCTGGGCGTCATCGGGATGGATGAAGTCCAGCGCGTTGGTGGTGTTGACCTCCTCCCCGTGGCCGGTGAGCCTTCCGGCCGCGGCGTTGGAGAACATCACCAGGCCGTTCTCGTCCAGCACGGTGATCATGTCCTTGGTGTGCCTGAGCATGGCCTCCAGGCGGTCGACGTGCTCGACCAGCACCAGGGCAGCCTCGTGCCGGGCAGCCTGGTCAGCCGTCGAGCCGAGGATGGTCGAACGGGCCTCGGCCACCCGTCGGCCGATGGGTCCCTCGGCCAAAGCGGCCCCAGCCGGCTCTGGCCGCTGGCCGCCGGTCCCGTCGGGGTCGGGGTCAACCCGGCGAGCGTATTCGGGGTCCGGGCTGATCTCCAATAGCTGCGTCGGACTTTCGGTTCGGGTCATCTCTCACACCGGGCTGGCTAACAGGCGGCAGTTGACTTGATACGCCCAACTGAGCATGAGGTCAATGGCTACCTGGGACTAGCCACCATGAGGTAGACCCGAATAACTACTGGCTCAACGGCCTGTATTCGATACGACAGTCGCAACCGGTGCGACAGGATGTCGGTTATGGCCGAGACCAACTTCGATCGACTGACCGCCATCCAGGCCCGCCCAGGAGGCGGCCACCTGGCCCAGATCGTGCCCGAGATGACCATCGACGGCAGTCGGCCCAATGGGGGGTACCTCTTGGCCCTCCTCGGGCGGGCCGCCGTGGCCGCCGTCGAGGAGGTCGGCTCCGACCACCTTCATCCGGTGGCGGCCGCGGCCCAGTACCTGACGGCTCCGGCCCTGGGTCCGGCCGAGCTCGAGACCGAGGTCCTGCGCTCGGGACGTACGGCCAGCCAGGTGCAGGCCCGGCTGATCCAGGACGGGGCCGTGCGGGTGCAGTGCCTGTTCGTCATCGGCCTGTTGAGGGCCGGGGCAGCGCCGTACTGGACCCGGGAGTCCCCGTTCCATATGGACGAACCCGTAAGGCTCGAGAGCGACCCCGAGCGACCCCCGTCGATGCATCTGACCATGGACCATGGCTATGACCCGAGGAGCCTGGGCGGCCCGGAGACCGCCCCGGACCTGCCCGCCGAGCTCAGGGTCGAGTGGTCCCTCAGAGACGGCTCCGCTCCGGACGTCTTCAGCCTGCTTCTGGCCGCCGACGGCCTTCCACCCGCTGCCTTCGGCCTCGGCTTGGCGGGTTGGATCCCGACCCTCCAGCTGACCGTTTACATCCGGGCGCTGCCCTCCCCGGGCCCTCTCCGGATACGGGTTCTCTCCCGGCTGGTCCAGGATGGCCTTCTCGACGAGTTGTGCGAGGTCTGGGACAGCTCGGGCCGGCTGGTGGCCCAGGCCAGTCAGCTGGCAGCAGCCCGGATACCGACCGGGCCCGAGGGTGCGCTCCAAGCTCCAGCGCCAGCCGTAGAATGAGACATGGAGAGCGCACCCGGTCGTATCGGATCCTTCGAGGAGAAGTTCGGCCGGGAGGGACTGACCTTTGATGATGTGCTGCTGGTCCCGGCCGCTTCGGAGGTCCTGCCCACCGACGCCGTCACCACCGCCCGCCTGACCCGGTCCATCACCATGGCCATCCCGACCGTGTCGGCGGCCATGGACACCGTCACCGAAGCCCGCCTGGCCATAGCCATGGCCCGCCACGGCGGCATCGGGGTCGTCCACCGCAACCTGTCCATCCAGGACCAGGCCGATGAGGTGGACCGGGTGAAACGGTCCGAGTCCGGGATGATCACCGAGCCGGTCACCGTCTCCCCCGACACCTCCGTGGCCGAGGCCCTGGAGGTCATGGCCCGCTTCCACATCTCCGGCATCCCCGTGACCGACCCGGCCGGCCGGTTGGTGGGGATCATCACCAACCGGGATCTGCGCTTCGAGCCTCCCAGCCACCGGCCGGTGTCCGAGGTCATGACCACCGAGGGTCTCATCACGGCTCCGGTTGGAACCACCCTGGAGGAAGCCCAGGCGGTCCTGGCCCGTCACCGGGTGGAGAAGCTCCCGATAGTCGATTCGGGTGGGTTGCTCAGGGGCCTCATCACCGTCAAGGACATCCAGAAGCGGATCGACTATCCCAATGCCACCAAGGACGCCAGCGGGCGCCTACGGGTGGCCGCCGCCGTCGGCGTCGGGCCCGACAGCCTGGAGCGGGTCGGCGCGCTGGTCGATAAACGGGTCGATGCGGTGGTAGTCGACACCGCCCATGGCCACGCCCGCTCGGTCATCGACATGGTGGCCAAGATCAAGGCCAACTTCGACATCGAGGTGGTGGCGGGCAACGTGGCCACGGCCGAGGCCACGTTGGCCCTGATCGAGGCCGGCGCCGATGCGGTGAAGTGTGGAATAGGACCTGGATCCATATGTACAACCCGGGTGGTGGCCGGCATCGGAGTGCCCCAGATCACCGCCATCTTCGAGTGCGCCTCGGTGGCGTCCGCCCACGGGGTGCCCGTCGTGGCCGACGGCGGGGTCCAGTTTTCCGGGGACCTGGCCAAGGCACTGGCCGCCGGAGCCGACTGCGTGATGCTCGGTAATGCCCTGGCCGGCGTGGACGAGGCCCCCGGGGACATCGTGGTCAGCCACGGCGAGCGCTACAAGGAGTACCGGGGCATGGGCTCCCTCGGGGCCATGCAGGGCCGGTCTTTCTCCAAGGACCGCTACTTCCAGGGATCAGTGGAGAGCGAGAAGCTCGTACCTGAGGGCATCGAGGGCCGGGTTCCCTACAAGGGCCCGCTGTCCAACGTCTTGCACCAGTTGGTCGGAGGGCTGCGCCAGGCCATGGGCTACTGCGGGGTCTCCAGCATCCCGGAGCTCCAGACCCAGAGCCGGTTCATCCGGATCTCCCCGGCCAGCCTCCGAGAGAGTCACCCACACGACGTGGTGATCACCAAAGAGGCGCCCAACTACCGCAGCTTCTAGCCGCCGGCGGCCGGCGCCACGCCCTCAGCAGCCGGTGCTGATGACGATCTGCCCGGCGCTGTTGACGAACGGGGTCCCAGGCGGGAGCCCGAAGCTCCGGTTGGGAAGAGTCCCCGTCGGATCCCCGGCGCTACTCGTGCCGCCGCCGCCCAGGATGACCCCGCAAGTGCCGGCATATACCGAAGGGTTGGGGTAGATGGGAGCGGCGGGCGAGCCTTCAGCGTCGGGGTCCTCGTAGAACTGGAAGCCGGGTTCGGCGTTGACCTGGCTGGCCTCCTGCTGGCGCCAGTAGTCCATGCCGCCATTGGTGTTCTTGCTCCCGCTCGGAGACGGGTTGGCTGACGAGGTGTTGCACTGGGAAGGGCTGTCCGGTTGGGGTTGGCCCTTGGGCTGGGTCTGGGAGCCGCCGCTGCTGCAGTTGTACGGATCCCACTGCTTGCCTGAATAGTTGGCGGCATCACGCTGGGAGCCCTTGTTGGACTTGGAGCACTTGTTCGAGGCCTTGTTCCCCCCCGTATTGGCTCCGCACCCGTAGTACACGGTCTCCTGCTGGGTGGTCAGATCGGCGCAATTGCCGTCAGCGCAGAATCCGGTCGATGCGTTCAGGATCCCCTCGGGGTGGGTCAGGCTGGGGGTTGATCCCGCGCTCTGAGGCGTGAACGCCACCATCACCGCGCCTCCATCGGATGGGCCGTTGAGGCTGCCGGCGGTCTGCTTGGAGCTTCCCGGGCCCACCCCATCGTGCTCACCATTGTCCGAGTTATCGTCCATCCCGAAGTACAGGAGGGCGCCCTGGGTGGCGATGTCGGTCAGGTTCTGCTTGCCGCCGTGGTCCAGCTGGAGCTGGACGGCGTCCTGGACCTGTGGGGTTCCGGCCTTGGAGGCGGTGTCGTCACCCTTGTAGGTCTCACACTGGAGGGCGGACACGCCGGCGTCGGTGAGCAAGGGGCAGACCAGGGGGTAGTAGTTGTAGTTCAGGTCGAATCCGTTGCCGTTGGAGTTATTCCCACAGCCGTACTGCTGGTTGCTGTATGCCGACTTGGCGCTCTGGGGCTGGGTCTTCTTGGCCCCCGAAGACGACCCGTTGGCGTTGGTCTGGGCCGGCTCCGGCACCGCGCCACCCCTGGTGCCGTCAGTGTTGATGGCGAGGCAGCCGGCATGGGGCGAGGCGCTCTGACCCGGCACACCCAGGCTGTAGAAGGTGGGCGTGCCCTGGGAGTTGGGGTCGTTGGCCGCCTGATCGTTACCCCACTGCACCCAGGTGGTATTGGCCTGGCCATTGCCGCCGTTCCCATTGGGCGAATTGTTCCAGCCGTTGTTCGGATTGCCGTTGGTCGTTCCCCCGCTCTCCACGCTGAGTTGGGTGTTGTGACAGCCCGGGTAGGTCTGGTTCTGAGGGGTGTTCCAGTTTCCGGCATACCAAGGGCAGTCCTGCTGGGGGGGTGAGTACGGGCCGGCGCTCACAGCCAGGGCCACCTTGGCCAGGGACAGGCTGGTCCCGAGGGCGATTACCGCCCCCAGTCCGGCTATAGCTGCCTTCCGGCTGATCGTTCGGCGCACTCAATCCTCCACTATGGGCGCGGGCCACCCCGGCCCTACTTGCTCGTCGATGAGTATTCGGCGTGGGACCCTCCTCCTCCTCCTCCCACCCAGCCGTGGTCCCTTGGGCTCCAGGGCGCACAGGTGGGCGTCTCCGTAGGGCGAGGGCGGTCGAATAGGGACTTTCGGCCCTAGCGATAAGAGAGGTGGCAATGCACATTGGAGTCCAATGGCGGCAATCGACCTGAATCACCCCGGTACCTACCTCCACTGGTCGGTACTCAGCATCTCGCTGGCCAACCTGGTTGTGGTGGCGGTGATGATCGTCATCTTCGGGCTCGCTCTGTTCCTGCCCTTCCCGGGCGGACATGGGGAGTCCTCTCCGGGCCTCCAACCGGTCGAAGCGGCACCCTCTGATCCTGACCTCCCCGGTGATGGCGACCGAGCCTGGACCGGCCGGCTGAGGCGCCGGCTGGTCGCGGCCCTTCCGCCTGACCGGCTCCTGCCCGACCGCCAGCCGG
>DATLUK010000213.1:0-15213 GCA_035533195.1 Acidimicrobiales bacterium
ACGTGGACGAACAGGGTCCCGTCGGGAGCGAGGCGCAAATCAGACAGGCCGTGTTTGCTCGCTGTTCCCGCCGAACTACAGCCTTGTAAGACCACAAAAAGACCACATTTGAAATGAAAACAGTGGTCACCAGTGGTGACCCATGGTGACCAAAAATGGCCTCTGACCAGGGAAAATACAAATTCCGCCTGCTTGTGGATAACGCCGAAATCGATCTTCTAAGCAGATGGTCGCAGGTTCGAGTCCTGCCGGGGGCGCCGAGGAAGGCTCAGGTCATGGGTCATGAATTGCCTGTCTCGAGTGGCGACGCAGGTTCTGTGGAGTAGCTGCTAGCAAGAGCCGCCATTTGCTAGCATTAGCACCAATGTCCAGATTCGAAGAGCAAATCGAAGCGGCCCGGCGCGCCGCCTCAAGCAGACCACAGTCGCTGGGGACGTCACCGCTCGACGTCGGTCCCGCGGTGCAGCTGTCGGTTCGCCTGCCCGCGACTCTTCGTGCAGCGGTAGCTTCCACTGCGGCCGTCCAGAGCATGACCGTGACCGCGTTCGTCACCCATGCGCTACGCCTAGCGATCAGCGAAGCGAACGACAGTTTCGTAGGTCTGGCTGCGGAGCTGTCGCGCAACCTTCGAGCCGAACTCCGCTCCGCCATCGAAGACGGAACCTATCGTGAGGCGTCCGCCAAGGTGGAGCGGGAGGAATCGTGGTCGTAGCCGTCGTCGACGACCACCGGCTACTGAGCCTCTTGACAGCGGCCGAGCCACCCCCAGGGCGGTACGCCACCACCTGCTCGTGGTGGTGGCGGCTTACGTCGGCCTTCGCCGGACACCGAAGGGGAGCGCTCACGCGACGTCTAGAGAGTCTGGACCACGGCACCGAATCGGGCCTGCGACAAACCCTGCAGGGGCTCCCCACCCACGTCGAGATCGTCGACTTGCGCCTGCTCATCCCGGCGATGGGCGAGCTCGCCCAAGACCACTCGGTCAACCAGCTCGCTGCGGAGGCGGTCGCCGCGGCCGCGTACTTGGAGACACCGATAGAGGTGGAGATCGACACTCCACAGATACGCGACGCGGCGAGGGCCGAACACGTCGAGTACCGAGTCATCGCCTAGAGGCGTTCCCGAACCCTCCACACCATCTGCTCAAGAACCACCACCTGGCCTGGCCGCTCCGGCCTAGCGGGAGAGGATCCCGAGGGTCGTTCCGCATTCTGAGCAGTAGGCCGCCACCAGCTGGCGTTGCCCGTCCTGCCCGGTCGAGGGCAGACGCCGGTGGGCGAGGACCCGCTCCAGTTCCGCTCCGCATACCCCACAGCGAGGCTCCCGAGCGTTGACCTCCGACTCCGTCGTGGCGGTCGTCTCCTCTAGCGATTCCGTCCGGCCCAGGGCCTGGACATCGGCCCGCAGGGACGCGATGTCGACTGTCAGGCGGCGCAGGACCTGCCCAGCGGTGCCTTCGACGTCGAGCACCCCGAGGAGAAGGTCATCGGTGCTGGTCAGGGGCCGGCGGCGCTGCAGGGAGAAGCGGGACGCCCGTTCGATCGCACGCGTGGCCCTGGCCGTATACGCCGCCGATGTCGGGTCTGCACACGGCTCTCCCCGCCCGACGGCCTCGATGATCTTGGACCGCGCCCCTTCCGGTGTGGCCCCCGCCCGGCGGAGGGCCTGCGCGGCCGGATCGGCGGAGTCGGCCAACAGCCCGAGCAGGAGGTGCTCCGTGCCGACATGCCTGTGCCCGAGCTGGCTGGCGTGGTGAGTGGCGTCGGCGAGTGCTCTCTGAGCCGCGTCATCGAAGCCGTCATCGGAGCCGTCGGGCACGGGGAGAAGGTAGACGAGCGGGGCCGATGGCGCCGATGACGTCGATGACGCCCTCGGCGACAATGACGCGATGATCGGCGTTCGGGGCTCCCCGGGTCGCCCAGAACGTGCGGCCCGTAAAGCCGGCCCCCCGCTGCGGTCGATGTACCCCCGGGTGGCCGGCGGGCGGACAGCTCTAGGTCATGATGCTGGAGAGTCAGGGTGAGGCACGACTCTCAGGTCCAGATCATCGATGCCCTCGAAGTCTCCTGGATTCACCGTGTAGAGAGGTAGTCCGGCGGAGATGGCGATGGCGGCGATCATCGCGTCGTAGGAGCGAGCCTCGACCTTGCGACCCGAGCGACGGATCGATGCGGCTACGCGTCCGAATGTCCTGGCGGCATGGGTGTCGAACGGCAGGGGTTCGAAGTCGCCCTCAGCTTCCTGGAGGCGGACCTGACGCGCTGCTCGTTCGGTCGGGTCGTCGGTGACCAGGGGGCCGACCGACAACTCGGCCAATGTCACGGCGGTGATGAGCGGCTCGCCTGGGAGCACCTCTGGGTCTCTGATCCTTCCCAGCAGGATCAGCGTCGAGGTATCGAGGATCCCCTGGCCGACCGGGACCTCGGTCACAGACGAGAGTCGACCACGGCGTCCAGATCACGCCGAAGACCTTGAGGATCAATCTCGGGAAGCCTCGACCAGCGTTCGATCAGAACCGAAGCGGAAAGAGCCCTGCGCCCTAACGGCCGCAGTTCGGCGACACGCCTGCCGTCCCTGGTCACAGTCAGTTTCTCCCCAGCCTCGACCCGGTCGATGACCTCTCCACCGTGGTTACGCAGTTCCCGTATTGAGACCTCGGACACCACTACAGTGTATCACGGGTGATACAGCTACGTGGCTCAACCGCCGCACGTCTGGGACTGGTAAGAAACCGACCGTGAGCGAACTCCCCACTTCTGTCCTGGGCCGGACGGGCCTCGAGATCACCAAGCTGGGCTACGGAGCGATGGAGCTCCGTGGCCCAGGAGGCCGGCGTATGGGCCGCAACATCGGTGACGAGCAGGCGGCGGCGGTCCTCAACGCCGTGGTCGATTCGGGGATCAACTGGATTGACACTTCGCCCGACTACGGAATCTCAGAGGAGCTGATCGGACGGCACCTGGCGGGCCGGCGGGACGAGTTCTTCCTCGCCTCCAAGTGCGCGTGCCCCGTCAACCCCGACGGTTCGCCGACCGGATTCGGGGAGCATGACTTCAGCCGAGCCAACGTCCGGGCCGGGGTCGAACAGAGCCTGCAGCGGATGGGGACCGATCACCTGGACCTGGTGCAGTTCCACGCCAGCCCGTCCCAGGCGACCCTGGAGCAGAACGACTCGGTAGCCGAACTGGTGGATTTGAAGAGCGAGGGCAAGGTCCGCTTTATCGGGATGTCCGGGACCCTGCCCAACATCGAGGGCCAGATCGAGATGGGGGTGTTCGACGTATTCCAGATCCCCTACTCGGCCGTCGAGCGGGAGCACGAGGAGATCATCACCCGGGCGGCCCGAGCCGGAGCAGGCACGGTCATCCGCGGCGGTGTGGCCCGCGGCATCCCCGCCACCGGGGACGACGCCATCGACCGGATGCCGGACAACTTCCGGGAGGCCATGCGCGCTCGGCGGGACCGCTTCGAGGCCGCCGGGCTGGACGACGTCCTGGACGGCATGTCACGGATGGAGTTCATGCTCAGGTTCACCATTTCCCACCCGGACATGAACACGACCATCGTGGGCACGGCCAGCCCCGATCATCTCAGTGCCAACCTGGCTGCGGCCGCCAAGGGTCCGTTGCCCGCCGACGCCTACGAGGAAGCCAAGCGTCGCCTGGCCTGACCTGACCGACCGACGTCACGGGTCGCATGGGATCAGGAGCGGCCCGGTCGGCAGGGCTCGAGCCCATACAGTTCGCCGGTGCGCTGGACCATCCACGGGGAACGGCTCATCTACGACAGCCCCTGGGTGAGCCTGGCCCTGACCGACATCGAGATTCCCGGGCTTCGCCGCTTCGAACACCACGTTGTCCGCATGCCCCATCCGGCGGCCGGAGTGATCGTTCAGGATCCCGATCGTGGACTGCTGTTGCTTTGGCGCCACCGGTTCATCACCGACAGTTGGGGCTGGGAGATACCGGCCGGGCGGGTCGAGCCGGACGAGGACATCCAGAATGCGGCCCGGCGTGAGGTCCTGGAGGAGACCGGCTGGGCCATTGGTCTACCGGAGCCTTTGTTCACCTACCGCCCGACCAACGGGATCAGCGACCAGGCCTTCCATGTCTTTCTCGCCTCGGGCGCCACTCACGTGGGCGACCCCAGTGACCCATCGGAGTCTGAGAAGGTCGAGTGGTTGCCCGTGCATCAGGTCAGGCAGCTGATCCTGGATGGAGGCATGCCGGATGGATTCAGCCTGACCGCCATCACCTACGCCCTGGCCTTCGGCCGCCTGTAGGACTTCGGTCTGTCAGCGACGGTAGGTCTTGAGCAGTTCGCTGGCTCGGGCGGACAGATCGGACCAGTCCTGGCCGGCGGCTCGGCGGGCGCGGCGCTGGCGCACCAGATCCCAGGAGAGATCGAGGGCCATCTCGACGTCGCGGAGGCGCTGAGTGGCGACGGTGGAGAGGGGACGCCCCCGGTGCCCGGCCCGCAGGCTGTCCTTCTCCTCCGTCAGTTGGCCTATCCAGGCCAGGATCTGGCCCTCATTCATCTGCGGAGCGGCCATCAGGAGTCCTCCCCCTGGGCTTCGGTGACGATCCGCTCCAGGTTGTGCACGGAGCGCTCGAGCATCTCCACGGGCACGATCGGCCATTCTCTGCGGGAGCGGAGCTCCTCTCCGATGCCTGTCCAGTCGCAGTAGTTGGTGACCTCGCAGGCGCCGTCCCCCTCCGGCTCGATCTCCCAGCCATAGACGTGGCCGAGGGGAGGGGTGTTCACCCCACCGATGCCCCACTCGAAGAGCCGGTCGGGGATGATCCGGGTGACGGTGTTCCTCACCTGGTAATCGGTTAGATCGGGAATGTCGTTGAGCGGCCGGCGGTCCATGTCCATGTCGAAGGTCTCGCCCACGGCGTTAGGGCGCTGGGTGCCGACGGCGGCGGTGAGCATCCCGGACCCATCGATGAGGACATGGCCTTCCGGGCTGGAGACGATGTCGAAGACCTTGGCAGCCGGGGCGGCTATCCGCCTGGTGGCCCATACTCGGTCGGCAGTCAAGCGGGCCCTCCTCGGGTCAGCGGCGGGTCAGCGGCGGGTGAGGACCGCGGCGATACCGCACTCATGACAAATGTACTGACCCCCAGGCCCGCTGCGGACGGTCCCGGTCGCCTCACCCCTCGCCGGAGGAGATCTGGTCGCAACGGCGCACCAGCTGGCGGGCGAAGAGGCGGATGAAGCCCCGGGTGTAGGCCAAAGCCGCCCAGCCCGTCCTGGGCAGGAGCGGAACAAGGGAGCCGGTCCAGAGGATCGATGTCCCCGGCCCGTCCGGAGCGAGGAAGATGTCAGCGCGGTAGCTGCGCACCGGCAGGCCACGGTGGGCGATGTAGCCGAGGTGGATCGGGGGCTCGAACTCGACCACCTCCTCCACGCTCCCGAAGCGCCCGACGGCAAAGCGGCGCATAGCGCCCACGCCGTCGGGCTCCGGCCGACCCTCCCGGGTCAGGAAGCTACGGGTCAGGAAGGACCACTCCTTCCACCGCTCCGCCTGGCTGATCAGGGCCCAGACCGCCTCCGGCGGTGCCGAGGTACGGGCCCGGACCTCGTAACGCCACGTCCGGGCGGCCGGGCCCGGCGCCGTCACCGCCAGCTCAGGATCGGGACCGGCGGGCGATGTCGTGGGGGCCGGCGGCCGGGTAGCCCTTGGCCTCCCGGATGGCGGCTCCCCAGGGCCGGAGGATTCCCAGCAGTTCGCTCAGGTCCGCCCCCAGCGCATCGATTATGGGCGCGCACTGGGCGTCGGTGGCCACCTCGATCTCCTCCCGGAACGCTCGGCCGGCGTCGGTGAGGGTCCCGTCGGCCAGGGATCCCCGGTCGGTCAACCGGGCCTCGGCGGCGTCCAGCTCGGTATCGCTCCACGACCGGGACCGGATGTAGGTGCGAAGGGGCAGGCCCCAGTAGGGCTCGGTCAAAAGTCCGATCTCGGTGCCGTCCAGGCCGGCGGCCGTCCAGGCGGCCACGTGGGCATCGCCCCGGTACTCACGGAGCAGATCGGCCCGCCGCCAGGCGCCGGCCAACGGATCCTCAGGCATCCCGAGGGACAACAACCCGCTGTAGAGCGGCTTGCCCGCCGGCTTCAGCGGGGTCAGCGCACTGTCTAACAGTTCGTTGGCCCGGTCGGTCCCCTCCGGGCGCTCGCCCAGGACCCGGCGGAGCTGTCCCACCGCGCCCTCATCCCTTGCCTCGCAGATGGTGGCGGCATCGGTCAGGGCCCAACCCTGGCGCACCAGGGGGACGACCACGGCCGGGTTGAAGACCCCGAAGGCGGCGGCCACGACCTCCCCGGGTACCTGGCCCATGACCGAGCCCCGGCTGCAGAAGTAGGCGGCCCCGTCCGGACCGGCCACCCCCGCAAACTCCCCGGGGCTGGGCCCGAAGCCAAGCGCCTGATAGGCGGCGTGGCACTCGGGCGAGAAATAGACCTGGCCCGCCACCGGCTCGAGGGCGCCGGCCAGGGCCCGGGCCCCTTCGGACAGAGCATCCATGGTCAGAAGCTACCGGCCTACCCTTCTACGTCGCTGACGATCTGGAGGGAAACCGCTGGACCTTCGTTCAGGCCCGCCCCACGATGATCCGATCACTTCGGTCCTCGACGGCCGCCTGCGCCGCCTGACCCTGGGGCTGCCGCTGGTTGTCACCTTGTTCGCCTTCGACAACCTGGGCGTGACCACGATCATGCCCCGCATCGCCCGGGACCTGGATGGCCTGGCCCTCTACGGCTGGGCCTTCAGCGCCTTCACCCTGGCCTCCGTGGTCGGCCTGGTGCTGGCCGGACACCATGCCGACCGGCACGGCCCGGCCCCCAGCCTCATGGCGGGGCTGGGCCTGTTCGTGGTCGGTCTGGTGGTGACGGCCACCGCCGCCGACATGGCCGTGGTGGTGGCCGGCCGGGCCCTTCAGGGGATGGGATCAGGCACCTTCGGCACGACCATGTACGTGGTCGTGGGCCGGGCCTATCCCGAGCAGTTGCGGAGCCGGATGTTCGCGGTGCTCTCCAGCGCCTGGGTCCTGCCCAGCCTGGTCGGGCCAGCCCTGGCCGGGGTGGTGGCCGACTCGGTCGGCTGGCGGCCGGTCTTCTTCGGCCTGGCCGTGCTCGCCCCCCTGCCCATGCTCCTCACCGTGCCCGGGGTGCGCAGGCTGGGACCGGCCGCGGCCGCCGAGCACGAGGCGGGCCGGGCGCCCATCGGCCGGGCTCTGGCCGTGGCCGGCGGGGTCGGCTTGCTGCTGGGCGGCCTCACCGCCCCCAACTGGCCCTTGGCCGTGGTCCTCGGCGGGGCCGGTCTCGTCCTGGCCGGCCCCGCTCTGCGCGGGCTGTTGCCGGCGGGCACCTGGGTGGGACGTCGTGGGGTCCCCGCCGCCGTCGCTCTGCGGGGAGTGCTCAACGTCGCATTCTTCGGGACCGACGCCTTCATACCGCTGTTCCTGGTCCGCCTGCACCATCTGTCGGCGGCGGTGGCCGGCCTGCCTCTGACCGCCGGCGCCCTGACCTGGACGGCGGCCAGCTGGGGGATGGAGCGGTTGCGGGCCCGGGTGGGGACGTCGGCCGCCGCCGTCGTGGCCCTGCTCGTCATCTCGGCCGGGGTGGCCGGCATCCTGGCCGCCCTGCACCAGCACTACGCCCTGGCCACCGCAGCCGGGGCCTGGGCGGTGGCCGGCCTCGGTATGGGTGTCGCCTACAACCTGGTGTCGGTGACGGTCGTGGGCGGCTCGGCCAAGGGTCAGGAGGGGGTGACGGCGGCGGCGGTGTCGCTCACCGATGCCCTGGGCGTGTCGGTGGGTGCCGGGGTGGGGGGAGCCCTGGTGGCGCTGGCGACCCGGGTGGGGTGGAGCTTGACGTGGGCGTTGGACGCTCAGTTTGCCGTCAACGTGGGGGTCGGCCTCGGCTGTGTGTTCCTCGGGTTGCGCCTGGTGGCGGGACGGGCGGAGGCGGGCGCCGTCCTGGCATGATCCCGGAGGGAAGGGAGAAGCCAATGTCGGATCGGGTGAGTGTCGAGATGAGCGGCCATGTGGCCGACGTCAGGTTGAATCGGCCGGACAAGATGAATGCGCTGGATCCGGCCATGTTCGCCGCCATCGTGGAGGCGGGGGAGGCCCTCAAGGCCGACCCGTCGGTTCGGGCCGTCGTCCTGTCGGGCGAAGGACGGGCCTTCTGCGCCGGGCTCGACTTCGGCAGCTTCCAGGCCATGGCCGGGGCGGGAGATGGCGGCGGGGCCGGGGCGGGCGGGGATACGGCCCCGCCGGCGGATGGCGCCGCCGCTCAGGGCGACACGTCATCCATCGGCCGGATGGAGGAGGGCCGCCTGACCCACCGCGGCCAGCAGTCGGCTTGGGTGTGGCAGGAGCTGGAGGTGCCGGTCATCGCTGCCATCCACGGCGTGGCCCTGGGCGGGGGCTGCCAGATCGCCCTGGGAGCGGACATCCGGATCATCGCCCCCGACGCCCGCATGTCGGTGCTGGAGATCCGCTGGGGCCTGACCCCGGACATGACCGGGACGGTCTCGCTGGTCTCCCTGGTCGGACTGGACGTGGCCAAGGAATTGACCTTCACCGGGCGCATGGTGGAGGGGGAGGAGGCGGTCCGGTTGGGACTGGCCACCCGGGTGAGCGAGGACCCGCGGGGCGACGCCCTGGCCCTGGCGGCCGAGATAGCCGGGAAGAGCCCCCAGGCCATCCGGGGAGCCAAGCGTCTGCTCAACCAGGCCGGCCGGGCCGGCCTGGCCCAGCAGCTGGCCGATGAGCGCAAGGTCATCGGTTCCCTGATCGGCCGGCCCGATCAGGCCGAGGCGGTGCGGGCCTTCTTCGAAAAGCGCGACCCCGTCTTCCAGGACTGAGGGGCGCTCAGTCCGGGGAGCGGTTGCGGACCGAGGCGATGAACTCCTCGGTGAAGCGGGCCAGGCCCTCGGCCAGCGACTTGAGCTTTTCGAGCTGCCAGGTGTGGCCGGGATCATCCATCTCCGAGGCCACGGCGGCCATGGCCGCGGCCCGCTCGGTTATGCGCTCACCGGTGCGCTCCAGCTCGCTGATGGCCTGGCGCAGCACCAGGTAGCGCCGTCGGGCCAGGGTGGCCTGGGCCGAAGGTGGACCAGCGGGGACGGCCTGCGGGTGAGGTCCTCCGGGGATCGAAGCGGTGGTCATACCGAGCCGGGAGACGACCTCTAGGAGCGAGGAGTCCAGGGACTCGTCCCGGGTGAGGCCGAGCTTGTTGCGGATGTGCCGGCGGATGGACATCACCGTGCCGGTCCCGATCCCCAGGTCCCGGGCCAACTCGGCGATGCTTGCTCCTTCGGCGCTCAGCAGAGCCACCTGTATCTCACGTGGGCTCAGCTGGGCCACCCGCCCGTCCGAACCCACGGGTAGGGCCGTGTTGGTCATCCGGGAGTTATCGGCCGGATCGGTCGGGCCTGTAGAAACGTCGGGCGGCTTGGGCGTATTGGGCATGCGGCTTGCGGCTTGCGGGCTTCGGCTAGGGAGCCATCTGGTTGTAGCTAGCCAGCCGAAGTCGCCCGCCGTTGGAACGGTAGGTCGTGACTCCGCAGTTGCGGACCGGTTCCTTCCGTCCGATCTCCAGTATGGCCGCCTCGTCCAGACCCTCGATGATGTAGCGGAACATGAGCACGACCACGTCGTGGGCAAAGATGATCACGCTCTCGCCCTGGTGCTGATCACGGATGTCGTCCAGGACGGTCCGCAGCCGCTGGCCCACGTCGACCCAGGACTCGCCTCCCGGAGGTCGGAAGTAGAACTTGCCCATCCTCATCCGTAGCTCGGCCAGCTCCGGGTAGCGGGCCTTGATCCCGAGGCCGGTCAGCCGGTCGAGCACGCCGAGCTCACGGTCCCGGAGCCGCTCGTCCACCGTCCAGCGGATTCCGCTCCAGTCCGTACCACCCCCCGCCAGGGCCAGGCTGGCCGTCTCCCGGGCCCGGAGGAAGGGGGAGGACCAGAGCGAAGTGGGGATGTCATCCTCCGGCAGGCCAGCCAGAGCGTGGCCGAGCTCCCGGGCCTGGCTGCGCCCGGCGGGGGAGAGGTCCACGTCGGGATCCCTCGCTTCGGTCTTCCACATCTCCTGACCGGCCCGGCGGGCGGTGTCGGCATCGACATTGCCCGTGCTCTCGGCGTGGCGCACCAGGCGCAGAGTGGCCGGCCAGCCCCGGGATGCCATGACCGATTGTTCCACGGCCGGCCTGGTGGCCGGATAACCCGGCACCCGGGCGCCCGCCGGCGGCACCCGGGCGCCCGCCGGCGGGTCAAGGCCCGGCTCCCGGAATGAAGCTGGTCAGAGGGTCGTTGTTCTCCTCGAGGACCGGCCTCCCGCCGGCCGGGAGGTGACCGATGGCCATCCACAGGCTCAACCACGCCGTTCTCTACGTGCGCGACGCTCAGCGCAGTGCCGCCTTCTATCAGGACGTCCTCGGTTTCACCCGGCTGTCGATGGCCGAGGGAATGGCCGGGGCGGCCTTCATGCGGGCTCCGGGCTCGACCAACGACCATGATCTCGGCCTGTTCTCCATCGGGGACGCCGCCGCCG
This sequence comes from Acidimicrobiales bacterium, assembly GCA_035533195.1. GTDB lineage: Bacteria > Actinomycetota > Acidimicrobiia > Acidimicrobiales > JAJPHE01 > DAHUYE01. Next base: position 10,568 of record DATLUK010000213.1, read on the forward strand.
ACTCCCCGGCGGGTGGGGCGGCTGTCGGGCTGTACCACCTGGCCTGGGAGGTGGACACCCTGGATGAGCTGGAGCGCCTGTCCGGGGTCCTCTCCGCGGCCGGGGCGCTGGTGGGTGCATCCGATCACGGCACCACCAAGAGCCTCTACGCCAAGGACCCCGATGGCATTGAGTTCGAGGTGGTCTGGATCATCCCGGCCGACCGGCTGGATGAGGAGGCTCTGGCCGCCCGCAAGCGGATCCGGCCCCTCGACCTGGCCAAGGAGAAGGCTCGCTTCGGCGGATCGACCCGGGGCGGGGTCGGCATATCCGTGCCGGCCTGAGCCGGCTGTTCCGCCGGCGGTCCGGGCCCCTCCGCCGGTCCCGGCCGCGTCAGCGGATGGCGCCCGTCAGCCGAAGCGGCCGGTGATGTAGTCCTCGGTGCGCTGGTCCTCGGGCGAGGTGAAGATGCTGGAGGTCTCCCCGATCTCCACCAGCACACCGACCCGGCCCTGGTCGGACACGTCAACGGTGAAGAAGGCGGTCTTGTCCGACACCCGGGCGGCCTGTTGCATGTTGTGGGTGACGATGACGATGGTGTAGTCGCTCTTGAGCTCGGCCATGAGCTCCTCGATGCGAAAAGTGGCCACCGGATCGAGGGCGGAGCAGGGCTCGTCCATCAGGATCACGTCCGGGCGCACGGCTATAGCCCGGGCGATGCATAGGCGTTGCTGCTGGCCGCCGGAGAGGCTGAAGGCGCTCTGGGCCAGCTTGTCCTTGACCTCGTCCCAGAGGGAGGCCCTCCGCAGCGACTCCTCCACCAGTTGGTCGAGTTGGGACTTCTTGACCCCGTTGCGGCGCGGCGTCAGGGCGACGTTGTCGTATATGGACTTGGGAAAGGGGTTGGGCTTCTGGAACACCATCCCGATCCGGCGACGGATGTCGATGGCCCTCACGTCGGATCCGTAGAGGGGCCTGCCCTCGAAGTCGATCTCCCCTTCCAGCCGGGTCCCGGGGATGAGGTCGTTCATACGATTGAGGCAGCGGATGAAGGTGGTCTTGCCGCAACCGGAGGGCCCGATGAAGGCGGTGATCTCGTTGCCGCCGATGTCGATGCTGACGTCGCGCAGGGCCTGGTGGGCCCCGTAGTAGAAGGACAGCTCCTTGACCCGGAACACCGGATCGGCCGTCCGATCCCGAGGGGAACGGTCCGACTCTGGTCGCACCGGCACCTCGGGAGCGAGGGTCTTGTCCGAGCGGACGCCGGGACGGCTTCCGACCTGGGCCGAGGAATCGATCACGTCGGGTGCGGGCTCCTGTCGGGGGACGGGCGAAGGCTATTGGACAGCGCCCAGGGCGTATTCATAACGGGGTGGGAAACACTCATATCGTCATCCGGGCGGTGGCCCGCCGGGCCCCCCGGGAGACCAGCCGGCCGACGGCTATGAGGATGATGAGCAGGACCAGGGTCACCGCCCCGGCTGCCGCCGAGGTGGCGCGGGCCCGGGCACCGGGCAGGGAAAGGTCGGTGAAGATGACGTTGGTGAGATAGGGAAGCTGGTGGTGGACCAGGGCCAGGGACGGGTTCTGGTCGCTGAAGCCGGCGGTGAACAGGAGCGGCGCCAGCTCCCCGGTGGAGATGGCCAGGGCCACGATCAGGCCGCTGACGATCCCGGGCAGCGCCGGTGGGAGCAGGATGCGCCAGACGGTGGTGGTGCTGGACAGGCCCAGCCCGGCTGATGCCTCCCGCAGGAAGGTTGGCACCTGCCGGAGGGCCACCTCGGTGGTCTTTACGACGTAGGGCAGAACCAGGATGGAGAGCGAGATGACGGCGGCGGCCAGGGAGAAGCCCCAGTGGAACTGGACCACCAGGGTGATGTACCCGATGTAGCCGATGACGATGGAGGGCATGCCGGCCAGAATCTCGGAGAAGAAGCGCAGGAACCTCTCGTGGCGGCCGGTGGCGAATTCGGCCAGGTAGACACCGGCGGCCACGCCCACCCCCCCGGCCAGGATCAGCACGCCGAGCAGCAGCAGCAGGGTGCCGAGGATGGCGTTTTGGATGCCGATGCTGTTGGTGCGCTTGAACAGCAGCGACCAGCCCAGGGCGGGAACGGCCTGGTGGAAGACGCTGATGAGCATGGACAGGGTGGGAGCGGCCACACACAGGAAGGCCAGCGAGCAGGCCGACCAGAAGGCGGCGTTGCGGACGCGCCGAGCTGTCATGGAGTCACACCCCCCGGCCCACGGGCAGGCCGGCTCCGGAGAACCGTCGGCTCAGCATCCGCCCGGCCAGGTTGGCCACCAGGGTGATGGCCAGGAGGACCAGGCCCACTTCGGCCAGGGAGTGCACGGCCATTCCGGTGGAGTCGGTCAGGGCGCTGTCCAGGAAGGCGGCAATGGTGCTGGCCATGGTGGAGAACGGGTCGAAGATGCTGTGCGGGTACGCGTTGAGGAAGTTCCCGCTGATGATCAGCACGGCAATGGTCTCGCCCAGGGCCCGGGCCAGGCCCAGGATGGAGGCGGCCACCACGCCGGTACGGACATAGGGGATGGTCACGATGCGGACCGTCTCCGATGACGTCAGCCCGAGGGCGAGGGCACCCTCCTTGGAGATGGCTGGAACGGAGCGGACCAGCTCCCGGGTGGTGGAGGCGATGATCGGGACGATCATCACGGCCAGGACCAGCGAAGCGGTCAGCATTCCCTCCCCGGCGCCGGTGGGCCCGGTGAACCAGGGAATGTGCAGGGCGGCTATCCACTTGTACAGGGTGCGGGACAGGAGGGGGCCGAATGTGTAGATGCCCCACAGACCGAACACCACGCTTGGGATGCCGGCCAGGAGTTCCAAGAAGGTCCCGAGCACACCCTGGAGACGGACGGGTATCCGTTCGGCCAGGAGGATGGCGCCGCCGACAGAGACGGGCACGGCCAGGATGACGGCAATGAACGAGGACACCACCGTGCCGAAGACCAGCGGGAGGATGCCGTAGGAAGCGCCTTTGGCTGCGGTGTAGCCGTGGTGGACCTCGGTGCCGGTGGCGTACAGATTTCCGATGGTGAAGGTCTTGGTGGTGAAGAAGCCCACCCCGTTGAAGATGACGGCCGGCCAGGCCGTCTTGACCATCTGATAAATCAGGAAAGCCAGCGCCGCGGTCGGGATGATTGCCGCCACCAGCAGGACGCTGCGGACCGAGCGGTCGGCGCCGATGCCCGGGAGGCGGCGCCGAGCCGGGCGCGGGGGCGCGCTCGGCTCGGGCCGGGCCTCAGTGGTGATGCTCACCGGCCACCCTGCGGGTGGTGCTCCGGCGCCGGACCGGAAAGGTCACGGGGTGATCTTGGCGATGGCAGCGTTGACCGCAGGCAGCACGGAGGTGGGCAGAGCCACGAAGTTCTCCTTGGCCAGATACTGGGGGGTGCTGCCCCCGCTGGTGCTGATGGCCCAGGCCAGGAAGGTGCGGATGGCCTCGGCGGTGGAGGCATTGGCCTGGGTCGCCTTCACCACCAGGTACTCGAAGTTGACGATCGGGTAGGCCTGCGCTCCGGGCTCGTAGATCAGGGGTTGGGCCAGGTCGGGCGGCACGTTGGACGAGCCGGCGCTCACGGCGGCGGTGATGGTGGCCGAGTTGGCCTGGACAAACTGGCCCGACTTGTTCTGCAACATGGACTGCCCCAGCCCGGCCGCCTGGGCGGCGGCCCCGGCGCTGACCCCGATGTAGGCTACACAGCCGGGGGTGGCCTTGCAGGTCTGGACCATGCCCGGATTGCCGTTGGCGGTCAGCTCGTTGGACACGCCCGGCCAGGTCACGCTGGTGCCGAAAGCCGGGCCGTTCTGCCAGGCGGTGTTGGTGGCCGACAGGAAGCTGGTGAAGATGAAGGTGTCACCCGAGCCGTCTATCCGCCGGACCGGGACCACGGTTGTGGTTGGGAGGGTCACACCCGGATTCACGGCGGCTATGGCCGCGTCGTTCCACTTGGTGATCTTGCCCTGGTAGATCTGAGCCAGGATGTCGCCGGTCAGCTTCAGGTTGGTGACGCCGGGCAGGTTGTAGTAGACGGACTGGGCTGACACCGCGATGGGGATGTTCATGAGCCCGGGGTTGGCGCTCAACTGACCGGAGTTGAGGTAGGCGTCCGAGCCGCCCATCTGCACCGTTCCGGCGATGGCGTCGGCAATGCCCTTGCCCGAGCCTCCGGGAGCGGGGGCCAGAGTGATGTTGGAGTACTGGGCCGTGAGCGGGCTCACCAGCTCCTGGAGGAAGGGGTAGAGAAGGCTGGAGCCGTCCTCGTTGATGGTCACCGCCGCCGATGGGTTCCCGGTGGTGAGAGTGACTGCCGTCGTGTTGGTGCTGGCCGCGGTGGTGGAGGACGTGTTCGACGAAGTGGTCTTCGACGAGCTTCCACAAGCAGCCAGCGTGGTGGCGCAGAGAATAAAGGGGATTGCCACAAGCCGGTTCAAGTTCACCTCGGGGGGTTCGGTCCGGTGCCGCGGTGGCTCCGGACGTGTGGGGGAATCGGGTGCAACGAGGCGTGACCGTAGAAGGTGCCGGTGTCCGGGGTTTGACGGCCCGATGTCGTCCAGATGTACCGAAGATGAAGAGTAGGCAAACGACCAAGACGGGCCGCCGGCCCGTCACCGGTCATTCGTAGACGATCATCCCCCGGAT
>DATLUK010000214.1:0-2957 GCA_035533195.1 Acidimicrobiales bacterium
GCTGCGGATCATGATGGAGCTCGACGGTGAGACAGTGCTGCGGTCCAAGCCCATCATCGGGTACCTGCACACCGGCATGGAGAAGACCGGTGAAGAGCTGACCTACGTCCAGGGCGGGACCAACGTCACCCGCATGGACTATCTGGCCCCGCTGTTCAACGAGCTGGTCTTCGCCTTGGCCACCGAAGCCCTCCTCGAAGTCGAGGTGCCGGAGCGGGCCACCTGGATCCGGATGCTTTTGACCGAGCTCAACCGGGTGTCGTCCCACCTGCTGTGGATGGCCACCAACGGTATGGACCTCGGGGCCGTCTCCATGATGATCTACGGCTTCCGGGAGCGCGAGATGGTCCTCGACTTCTTCGAGAAGACCACCGGCCTGCGCATGAACCACAACTTCATCCGCCCCGGTGGCGTGGCCGCCGATCTGCCCGACGGCTGGCAAGAGGATGTGAACGAGATCCTCCACGTCATCCCCGGTCGCCTGGACGAATACGATGACCTGCTGACCGGCCAGCCCATCTTCCGGGAGCGCACCCAGGGCGTCGGTGTCCTGACCGCAGAGGAAGCGGTGGCGCTGGGCGCCACCGGGCCCATCCTGCGCTCCACCGGCGTGGCCTGGGACCTGCGCCGGGACATGCCCTACATGTTCTATGACCAGCTCGAATTCGACGTGGTGGTGGGCAGCTACGGGGACGCCTTCGATCGCTACGCCATTCGGCTCAACGAGATCCGCGAGTCGCTGCGGATCATCGCCCAGATAGTCGAGCGAATGCCGGAGGGCGACTACCGCATCCAGGACAAGAAGATCACGCCCCCGCCCCGCCGGCGTATCGACGAGTCCATGGAGGCCCTCATCCACCACTTCAAGATCTTCACCGAGGGCTTCAAGGTCCCTGAGGGCGAGGTGTATGTCGGAGTGGAGACCCCACGGGGCGAGCTGGGTTGCTACCTGGTCTCCGACGGTTCGTCCAAGCCCTACCGGCTCCACATCCGGGACGCCTCCTTCGTCAACCTCCAGAGCCTGCCGATCATGATGCGCGGCGGCCTGGTGGCCGACGCCGTGGCCGTCATCTCCTCGGTGGACCCGGTCATGGGAGGTGTGGACCGCTAGTGCCCCGTCTGGCCGGTCCCAATCTGGAAAGGGCCAAGGAGACCATCGGTCTGTACCCCCAGGCCCGCTCCGCCCTCGTCCCTCTGTGTCACCTCGCCCAGGAGCAGGACGGCTGGCTCACGCCCGAAGCTATTGAGCACATCGCCGAGCTGCTCGGCCTCACCCCGGTCGAGGTCCTCGGCACCGCCTCCTTCTACGACATGCTCCACACCGACCCGGTGGGCAGGAACCTGGTTGGCATCTGCACCAACATCGCCTGCCTGCTGGCCGGGGCCTATGAGCTCATGGAACACGCCGAGGAGACCCTCGGCATCAGCGCGGGGGGGACCACTACCGACGGCCAGTTCACCCTGGAAGAGCTGGAATGCGCCGCCTTCTGCGATAAGGCACCGTGCGTCCTGGTCAACTACCGCTTCTTCGGACCGGTGGACAACGCCGGGTTCGACCAGATAGTGGATGACGTCCGTGCCGGCCGGCTGGCCGAGGACATCCCGTCCCACGGGACTCTGTCCCGGGTGCGCCGGGAGGGCGGCCTGCAGGTCCCGGCGGATGAGGTCGCCACCCAGCGGGCGGCGGCCGACGCCGCCAAGCGCGAACGGGGTGCCCGGTGAGCTTCCTCGATGCCCCCCGGGTGGTCACCTCGCGCTTCGAATACGAGGACTCCCACACCCTGTCCCGCTTCGTTTCCACCGGTGGCTACGACGGCTTGCGCCAGGCCCTGACCATGACCCCGGAGGAAGTGGCCGCCCAGGTGGACGCCTCGGGGATCATCGGCCGGGGCGGAGCGGGTTTCCCCACCGGCCGGAAGTGGTCGATGTTGCGCCCGGCTCCGGTGCGCTACCTGGTGATCAACGGGGACGAGAGCGAGCCGGCCACCTTCAAGGACCACGCCCTGATCACCCGGGATCCGAACCAGCTGGTGGAGGGCGCCCTGATAGCCGCTTATGCCGTCCAGGCCACGCAAGTGTTCCTCTATGTCCGGGGCGAGTTCGCCCTCGGACTGGAGCGGGTGCAGGCCGCCCTCAACGACGCCTATCGCCAGGGGGCGGTGGGTCGGGACATCTTCGGCTCCGGCTTCAGCGTGGACGCCATCGTGCATCCCGGCGCCGGCGCCTACATCTGCGGGGACGAGACGGCTCTGCTGGAGAGTCTGGAGGGCAAGCGCGGCTTCCCCCGGGTCAAGCCCCCGTACTACCCGGCTGTCACCGGCCTGTACGGGGAGCCGACCATCGTCAACAACGTGGAGACGGTGTCCTCCCTGCCGTGGATCATCAACAACGGCGGGGCCGCCTTTGCGGCCATGGGCGCTCCCACCTCCACCGGCACCCGCGTCTTCGCTCTGGCCGGTGACGTCATGCGCCCGGGCAACTATGAGATCGAGCTGTCCAAGCCGACCTTCCGGGACCTGATCTTCGCCCCCGAGCTGGGCGGCGGTCTGCGTCCTGGCCGCAGCCTCAAGGCCATCGTGCCCGGCGGCACGTCGGCGTTCTGGATCGGCCCCGACCGGCTGGATCTCCATCTGGACCAGAAGGCCGTAGCCGATGCCGGCACCATGCTCGGCTCCGGCTCGGTGGTGGTCATGGACGACACCCAGTGCATGGTTCGAGCTGCCTGGCGGATCTCCCGCTTCTACCACCGGGAGTCCTGCGGGCAGTGCACGCCCTGCCGGGAGGGATCCGGCTGGGTGGAGAACATCCTGCGACGTATCGAGGCCGGGTCGGGGCACGAGGATGATCTCGATGTCCTCCTGGATGTCTGCGACAACATCTCGCCCGAGGTGAGCTGGCCGTCCAAATGGCCGCCGCAACAGACCACCATCTGCCCGCTGGGTCCTTCCATTCCGCCG
>DATLUK010000215.1:0-3526 GCA_035533195.1 Acidimicrobiales bacterium
CGCCCGGTCGGTGACGAGTTGCTGGTCGTGACCGACAACGTGACCGCCTTCACTTCGGACTGGGGCCTTCCGCCCGATGAGGTGCGCCTGTGGGTGTGCATCAGCGATGTGGCCCACCATTCCGTTCTGGGTCGCCCACACGTCCGGGCGGCCATGGAGGAGCTGCTCCTCTCCTACATGTCGGGCTTCGACCCCGGCGGCGCCGGCCTGGAGGATCGCCTGGCCGAGCTCGACCCGAGCGATCCCGAAGCCATCCAGTCGGTCCTAGGCGATCCCACCGCCCTACTGGGCGAGATGCAGACCGAGCGTCAGCGTTCCGTGCTGCCCCGCCTGGAGGCGCTGGTGGCGGTGATAGAGGGCTACGTCGATCACGTGGTCGATCAGGCCGGCCGGCGCCTCATCTCCTCCTACGGCCCGTTGACCGAAGCCCTGCGCCGGCGCCGGGTGGAGCGGGGACAGGGCGAGAGGATGGTCGAGCGCCTCTTCGGCCTGGGCCTGGGGCAGGACCAGTACGACCGGGGCACGGCCTTCGTCTCCGGCGTGCTCGAGCGCGGCGGGGACACCGCCTTGTCCCGGTTGTGGACGGATTCCCACGCCCTGCCCACTCCCAATGAGTTGGACGCCCCCGGCCTGTGGCTGGAGCGCATCAACCTGCCCCGGGACGACTGATCAGCGGGTGCGGGTCCAGTTGGTGTCTTTCGGCCCTAAAGGCCGAGCTCGAATCAGCCGATCATCCAGGGTGACCGATCTTCGCCAGGATCTAAGGGAACTTGTCGTCGAGACTCCGCGCCGGGTGACCATCGAGGATTCACGCCTAGTCAGCCTCTCGCATCCAGCCGCTCCAGGTGATGCGGAGGCGCACCGGATGGCCGCTGATGAGCTGGCCGGGTTGATCGTGGACAGCCCCACCGGGCCGGACTGGTACGCCGATCTGCGCGGCGATGCCGCCGGCGCTCCGGCCGATGCGAGGGAGGGGACGGAGGTCGGGGAAGGGTTCTTTGCCGGCTTGGAAGGCGTGACCCACACCGAACTCCAGTGGCGGCGGGGCGATGACGACGTGATCGGGTCGGGCAAGCCGTCCCGGACCGAACGGCGCCGGGACCTGCGGCTGCGTCGTCGGGGCGACTGAACCCCTGTCTTCGGTCCGAATGGGGCCGAACGAGCCGGCTCAGCCGGCGGCTGAGTCCTCCTCGGGCAGACCCAGATCCCACTCCAGAGCGATGTTCTCCCTCTCGGCGTCGCGCACGACCCGCTCCCGGTTGCGCCTGAACTGAGGGTCGTGGGGGGGCAGCAGGACCAGGCGGGCCAGGGCCCGCTGACGGAACTCCTCGATAAGGGCCCGGTCCCCGAACTCGGAGTGGACCTCCCAGTGGGGAGCCACCGGGCCCAGGTAGACGACCCGGGCGTGGCCGCGCGGCGGCTCCGGGGGACCCTGCACCTCGGGCGCTACCGACATTCGATCCTCCACTACGGAAATTTGGCCGGCCCCAACCCTACCGAGCCCGGCGGCCGCCTCCCAACGGGTCGCGTCCGAACCGTCCGTTTTGGGAGCGACCGGAGGAAACCTGCGAGGTGTCCCGAACGTTAATAGTGCAAACGCCGATTAAGCGGAGGTGCGATGGACGCGGACTGGATGGCGAGGGGCAAGTGCCGGGATATCCATCCGTCCGTTTTCTTCCCCAGCGACGGCGTCGGGGTCGAGGTCGCCCAGCGGATATGCGCCGGCTGCCCGGTGACGAGCCCTTGTCTGGAATACGCGCTCGCCAACCACATCGACCACGGGGTCTGGGGAGGCGCCTCGGAGCGGGAGCGTCGGCGTATCGCCCGCAGCCGTCGCCTGGCCGTACTGGCCAAGCGGGTCTGAACGCAGGTCCGCCCGCGGCCTGAAGCCGCGGCGGGCCCGAGGCCGCTCACCCCGGCTCCCCCACCTCCACCCAGTCGACTCCGGACCCGGCCACCCGGTAGATGGGCAGCGGCTGCTGGCGGGCGGGGGGCAGGCAGCGGGCCCCGTCCGAGGGAACCAACGGTCCGCCCCGGCTGACCGGGCGTCCGGAAGACAGATCCCTCAGGGCCTCGGTGACCTCCTCGGCCTCGGAGTCACCCGTGCTCTCGTCCAGAGCCACATCCAGCCGGCCGGCCAAGAGGACATCCAGACTGGTGAGCTGCTTGGCCAGCACGGTCAGGGCCCGGCGGTGGGGCTGAATAACCAGGCCCAGGCGCAACCACCGGGTGCGCCGGCCCACACCGGCGGCCAGGGCCACTGCGGCCCCGCGGTCGCTCAGCCACAGACGCCGGCCCGGAACGTCGCTTTCGACCGCTCGGGACAAGGCGGCCGGCCACTCCGCGTCCCCGCGGATGAGCGGGTCCCTGACCGTGCCCCTGGGCATACCCCTACGTTAAGGGCGGAGGTGTCGCCTGGGTGTCACGGGATGACCTGCTTGAGTGTGTGCCCAACCTGAGCGAGGGACGGGATCCCTCACTCCTGGGGAGGCTGGCGGCCGTGGCCGGTCCCGGACTCCTGGATGTCCACACCGATCCCGACCATCACCGGAGCGTCTTCACCCTGGCTGGGCCCGATGTCGAGGAGGCAATCAGGGCGCTGGCCCGCCTGGCCGTGGCCGATCTCGACCTGTCCGCCCATGCCGGGGTTCATCCCCGCCTGGGTGTCATCGATGTGGTTCCCTTCGTGCCCTTGGCTGTCGTGCCCCTGGCGGTCGTGCCCCCGGCTGTCGGGGCCGGGGCGGCGGATGGAGCCGGACAGGCAGTCAGGGTTGGCGGGGACGGGGCAGCCGGATTGGGAAGCGCCCTCGGAGCCCGGGACCGATTTGCCAGCTGGGCCGCCGAGGAACTCGGCCTGCCGTGTTTCCTCTACGGGCCGGAACGGAGCCTGCCTGAGGTCCGACGCCGTGCCTTCCGGGACCTGGCTCCGGACATCGGCCCGGAGCAACCCCATCCCCGGGCCGGGGCGGTGGCGGTGGGGGCCCGAGGGGTGATGGTGGCCTACAACCTGTGGCTCGAGGACCAGTCTTCGGACACAGCCCGGTCCCTGGCCGCCCGACTACGCAACCCCCAGGTCCGGGCGCTGGGTTTCGATCTGAACGGCCGGGCTCAACTGTCCTTCAACCTCATCGATCCATTGCGGACCGGGCCGGCCGAGGTCTACGACCGGGCCGTCGAACTCGGGGCCCGAATCGAGCGGGCCGAGGTGGTCGGCCTGGTGCCGGCCGCCCTGCTGGAGCAGATACCGAGCGGGCGCTGGGCCCAACTCGACCTTCGCCCCGAGGCGACCATCGAAGCCCGCCTGGAAGGACGGACCCGTTCGGGCTAGGCCGTGGCCGAGGCACCAGGGGCACGCCGAGCAAGGGCGCGGGCCCGGCGGATGCGGCGACGCTCACGCTCGGACAGCCCGCCCCAAATGCCGAACTTCTCGCCATTGGCCAGGGCGAACTCGAGACAGTCCTCCTGCACGACGCAGCCCCGGCAGACTTCTTTCGCCTCCCGGGTCGATGCGCCCCGCTCGGGAAAG
>DATLUK010000216.1:0-3663 GCA_035533195.1 Acidimicrobiales bacterium
TTGAGGAGCTTCCCGACCAGGATGGCTATCTCATAGAAGAGGTACATGGGGATCATCATCCCCAGCATGGAGAAAGGGTCCGAGCTGGGGGTGGCCACGGCGGCAAAGGCGGTGATGGCCACTATGACCCAGCGCCGCCAGGTGGAGAGTTTGGCCGGGGTTAGCACCCGGGCCACCTCCAGGGAGACCAGCACCACGGGGAACTCGAAGGCGATGCCGAACACCAGCATCAGGATGAGGATCAGACTCAGGTAGTTGGTCGGGCTGTAGAGCGGCTGGAGGCTGTGGCCACCGATGCCGGTCAACCAGGCCAGAGCGTGGGGAAAGGTCAGCCAGGCCATCAAGGCGCCGAAGCCGAAGAAGCCCATGGAGGCCAGGATGAACGGGACGACGTAGCGCCTCTCCTTGGGGTTGAGCCCAGGGGTCACAAAGCGCCACAGCTGGTAGAGGACGACGGGAAGGGCCAGGGCCAGTCCGCCGTAAGCGGAGACCTTGAACCGTATGGCCAGCGGGTCGAGGGGGCTGAAGATGTACAGATGGCAGCCGCCGAGCCCGCCCTGGCCGCGCAGGGCCTTGCAAAGCGGATGCTCCAGGAAGGTGAGGATCGACTCGTAGAAGATCCAGCACATGAGGCCGCCGGCGCCCACGGCCAGCATCGAGACCATCAGGCGCCGCCTCAACTCGGCCAGGTGCTCGACCAGGGTCATGGAGCCGTCCGGGTTCTTGGACGGGCTCAACCGGCGCCGCAGCGGGTTGCGGACGGCCATCAGCGCCGGACCTCGGCGGCCCGCCGGGGACGCCGGTCCCTCTGGGCCGGGGGCGGGCTCAGTTCAGGCCCGGGTCGCCAGGAGGCAGGGAGAGATCCCCGGACCAACGCCCGATCGGCGCCAGGGCCGGGCCCGCTCCAGGCCCGGCGGGGCCTCCCGTCTGGGCTGGGTTGGAAGCGGTGGTGGCCGCGAAAGGGGCGGTCACCAGACCGGTGGCGGTGCTGCGCAGCTCGTCGCGGACCGCCCTCAACTCCTGGACGGGCCCGGCCAGGTCGGAGGCGGCAAAGGCATCCCTCACCTCTTCCTGGAGTCCACCGGTAACCCGACGGAACTCGCTCAGCAGACGCCCGGCGGTACGGGCGGCGCCCGGAAGGCGCTCCGGGCCCAGGACAACCAGGGCGACGAAGAGGAGGAAGAGGAATTTTCCCGAGACGAGTCCCCCCATGGGGACCGATGCTACCGGCGGGTCTGGTGCAGCTCGAGGAGGGCCAGCTCGCTGCCGCACTCACCGTAGAGATGAGTGTGGAACTCCAGCACGTCGTCCCAGGTGATAGGACCGCCCTGGTGTTCCTCGGACAACTCCCCGGGAACGCGCCAGGGGCGCACACCCACTCCCGAGGAGATGAGGATGCGGACCACCCGCTCGTCGGCCGCCTTGGTGGTCGTCACGTGACACGCCGGGCAGCGGAAGCAATACGACGAGCGTTGGCCCTCCAGACTGATCAGCACCTGGACCTGTCCCGGGGTCAGCTCGACGTCCCCACAGGAAGGGCAGGTGGCCTTGATGGTCGCCACGGCCCGGCTCTTGCGCATATGGGCAAGATCGGCCACATCGGGCCGCAGTTGAGGAGAACGGGGTGGGAGACTTCGCGGGTGAGCGGTCGGCCCATCATCGGCTTCGCCCACCGGGGCATGAGGGACCAGGCCCCGGACAACTCGTTGGCCGGCTACCGCCTCGCCCTGGCGGCCGGGGCCCGGGCCCTGGAAGGCGACGTCTGGCCCAGCGCCGACGGGGTGGCGGTGCTCGACCACGATGGGACGGGAGGGGCCGGACTGAGGCGCCGGCCCCTCCCCCAACTGTCCCGCGACCAGCTGGGAGGGCTGGACAGCCTGGATGACCTGTATCGGGAGTGTGGAGCGGACTTCGAGCTGTCCCTCGACATCAAGCACCCCGGGGCTCTCGCCCCCGTGCTGAGGGCGGCCGCCGAGGCCGGGGCCACGGCCCGGTTGTGGCTGTGCCATCCGGACTGGCGTCTGGTGGCCACTTGGCGGGAGAGCGCCGGGCCGGCCCGACTGGTCGATTCCACCCGGCTCAAGAAGATGACCGAGGGCCCCGCCGGGCGGGTCAAGGACCTGGCCGAGGCCGGCATCGACGCCCTCAACCTGCCCTACCCCGACTGGTCGCCCGAGCTGGTCGGGCTCTGTCGGAACGCCGGGGTCAAGGTCCTGGCCTGGCATGCCCATACCCGCCCGCTTCTGGAGGACATGGTCGCCCTGGGGGTGGACGGGGTGTTCAGCGACGACGTAGTGGCGATGATTGACGTTCTTACCGCCGCCGGTCGCCTGGCCTGACCCGGGCCCCGGAGGAGACGGCCCTAGATGAAGCCGAAACGGGACAGCGGCCAGACCCGAACGAAGGCTCGCCCCACGATCTGGCTCCGGCTCACCGGGCCGAAGTAGCGGCTGTCCTTGGACTCGCCCCGGTTGTCGCCCATGAGGAAGTACTCATTGGGCGGGATCTTCTGCTTGTAGAGCGGAATGGCGCCGGCGGTGGGCACCACCCCGGCGGACAGATAGGGCTCGTTAAGCGGCTTGCCGTTTATGTAGATGCGGTCCCCGATGCCCTGGATGGTCTCACCGGGCAGGCCGATAACCCGCTTGATGAGATCATCGATGCCGGGTCCGATGATGCGGCGCTGGGTCGGCGTGGGAGTGAAGACGACGATGTCGCCCCGATGGACGGGGTGGAAGTGGTAGGCCAGCTTGTTGACGAAGACCCGGTCGTTGATGTCGAGGGTGTGCTCCATCGACGCCGACGGGATGTAGAAGGTCTGCAGGACGAAGGTCTTGACCAGGACGGCGGCCACCAGGGCCACCACCACCACCGCCACCCATTCCAGCCCGGAACGGAGGGCTCGGCGGGGAGGCGGGGCCGGCGCGTCGGCGTCTTCGGAGGCGAGGAGAGTCGTCACGGGCAGTGGGAGGCTAGTGGGTGGGTCGGCGCCGGCCGAGCGCGGTCCGGTCCCCTTAGAGGCTGGCGATCAGCTTTTCCACCCGCTCATCATGAGACTTGAAGGGGTCCTTGCACAGGACCGTGCGCTGGGCCTGATCGTTGAGCTTGAGGTGGACCCAGTCAACGGTGAAGTCCCGGCGGCGTTCCTTGGCTTTCTTGATGAACTCCCCCCGCAGCCGGGCCCGGGTGGTCTGGGGAGGGTTGTCCATGGCCGTCTGGATGGCAGCGTCGGTGGTGGTGCGCTCCACCATCCCCCGGGCCTGCAACCGGTAGAAGAGCCCGCGCTCCCGGCTGACGTCGTGATACTGCAGGTCCATCAGGGCGACCTTGGGATGGGTGAGAGGCAGGTCGTGGCGCTGGCGGTAGCCCTCGATGAGGCGGTGCTTGATGACCCAGTCGCACTCGCGGTCCAGGCTGAAGGGATCCTTCTCCAAGCCGTTGAGGCAGTGCTCCCACATGCCGAGGGCTTTCTCCTCCATCGGGGACAGACCCCGCTGCTCGTGGTATCGGGTGGCCCGGGCCAGGTACTCGAACTGGATGTCGAGGGCGCTGGCCTCCCGGCCGTTGGCCAGGCGCACCTTGCGCTGGCAGAGCGGATCGTGGCTGATCTCCCGGATGGCCCGGATGGGGTTCTCCAGGGTCATGTCCCGCAGTACGACGCTG
>DATLUK010000217.1:0-2425 GCA_035533195.1 Acidimicrobiales bacterium
CACCGCCACCATGCTCTTGCCCGATCCGGTCGGGGTGGCCACGATCACATTGGCCCCGCCGACCACCTCCAGGAGGGCCTCCTCCTGAGCCGGGTACAGGGTCATGCCAATATCGGCCACCCAGTCCAGGAATGCCTCCAGGACGGCATCGGCCCCGGCCCCTTCGGGCAGGCGCTCGGACAGGGAACGCAGCGCTGCCGTCTCCATGTCGCGCCTCCCGTCCTATCCGATCGGCCGAACCCGACCAGGACGGGAAGGCTACGGCGCCGGTGGGTGCGCTCGGTCGGGTCCTCGAGGTTCAGCCGACTCTTGAAAGCGAACGCCTACGGCGCGACAGCTCCAGTCCGAGCAGACTGGCCAGGACGACCAGCCCTGCGGCTGCCGCCAGCTTCAACAGCCAGCGTCCGCTGCCGCCGCCGCGCCCGTTCGGCGCGGGTGACGCCGACCGACCTCGGGCCGCCGGTGCCGACGCCACTGCTGATGTCGGGGTGGTGGCGGTGGCGACCGAGGAGGGGACCCTCGGTGATGAGAGCGCCGAGGCGGCGCCGCTCCCGGCTGTCGGGGTCTGGGTCATACCGCTGCCTGATCCCGAGCCGGACGCCGGCCCGGTCCCTAATGCTTGCCCCGTCGATGACCCGGCGGTGGCTCCGTTCGAAGCCGGGCCGGTCGGCGCCGAGGCGGTGGAGTGCCCGGCGGGGATGAAGCGCCCCTCGAGGTTCCACAGCCCGGCGAAGCCGTTGAAAGGGCCGCCGATGATCTGGCTGGTCCATCGCAAGGTGTAGGCGCCGCTGCGGGGGTCGTATGTCCCTGTGGCCGGCCTGGTGTTCCCGGGGGATGTGCCGTCCGGTTTAGGGGTGCCCTGATTGAACTGCTGGCGGTTCCACGAGACCGAAAAGGCGCGGAGATCGGCCGACAGCGAGTTGCCCTCTGAGGTGACGTTGGGCGGCGGGACCTTGATTCCCGTCTGCGGGTCGACCGGGTTGGTCGAGACCCCGTAGTTGACTCCGTAGAACGAGGCGGGAGTGATGATTCGGCTCGCGAGCGAATTCCCGGAGGAGTCGAACTCGGGCGACGGTTGGGGCTGGTAGCGCCCCGATTCGAACCCGCCGTCGCTCCCCGGGGACATCGGGGTGTACTGCTGGTTGGAGCAGGCGGAGCCGTTGTTGGACATGTAGGGCCCATCCGGCGTCCCGCCGGGGGCGATCATGCGGAAGTATGAGCCCGTCACGCTGCCGCCCTCGCACGAGCCGGCCGTGATGGTGAAGGTCCCCACCAGTTCCGAACCGCTGGCCCGGGCCGGACCGGCGGTTGCGCCACCCCCCAGGGCACCGGCCAACACGGTCAGGCTGACCCAGACCATCCGAGCTCGGATGGGACGACCTGCTGTCCCGGGTGGGCGATTCACGGCTGACGCTGCGGTCACTGAGACTGCTTCCTTGGGAGTTTGGGCGTCATCAGCCGGCCGGAGCGAATGTTCCCTGAAGATGCCAGTAGCCGGTGAACCCGTTGAAAGGCCCGCCCACCACTTGACTCGCCCAGGTGAGGGCGAAGGCCCTGGTCGTGGAGTCGTAAGTACCCGAAACGGGGGCCGTGAGGCCGGGGCTGGACCCGCCGGGCTTGGGCGAGCCCTGGTTGAAGTACTGGTTGTTCCATGCGACCGACCAGGCCTCGAGTTGACCCGTCAGGACCCCTCCGGCCGCGTTGATGCTCGGCACCGGCACAGCCCGCCGCGCCTGGGGGTCGACCGGGTCGGTGGACAGGGAGAAGTCGATGCCCGTGAAGCTCTGAGGGTTCACGATCCCGGCCGCCCGGGCATCACCTTTGGCATCGAAAGCCGGTGACGGGTTGGGCTGGTACCGCCCTGTGACCAGGCCGCCATCGCTGCCGGCGGTGGCCAGCGTGTAGGACTTATCGGAACACCTCGAGTCCGGGTTTTCGAAGAAGGGCCCCGAGGCGATCGATCCACCGGGGTTGATCATCCGGAAGTAGGTGCCCGCCGCACCGGAGGCACCGCACGTGCCCGCGGTCAGGTGGAAGGTGCCAACCAGCGCCTTCGCACCGGTTGCCGCGCCGACCTTCGGCGTACTCGACGAGCAGCCGACCAGGAGGATGGATAACGCCCCCACGCCGAGCAGGAGCCCGGTGCGTCTGGTGAAGGCTGCCAAGGAACTGTTCATTCGGGAAGTCCTCCTTCGGTCGTTCTCTTCCGGCCCAAGGAAGAGGCTGCTCCCACCACCAGGAGCCCCGGCAGTACGAAGAACCATGGGAATAGCGGGAAGGGCGGCAGGCTGGCGATCGCCTGATAGTTGGGGATGTTGTCGCTCATGGCTCCGATCATGGGGGTCATGTCATTGAGCAAGTGGACCCATCCCTGGTTCAAGGCGCTTACGGCGGGGAACTGCTGGACGATCTGGGCCTGGGAGAG
>DATLUK010000218.1:0-5024 GCA_035533195.1 Acidimicrobiales bacterium
GCACATGGTGGATGTCAGTGATGCCCCGGGCACAACCGGGGAAGCGACACCGGCCCCTATCCCGCACGGTGATGGCCCGGCGCTGGGCCGTGGTCCAGTCCCGCACCTTGCGGCCCAGATACAACGGCTCACCGCCGTCGCGGATGAGGTGAGTGATGAAGGTGGCATCACAGGCGATGCGGGCGGCCACCTCTTTATCCAGGGGTGATCCATCCACCAGCTCGGCCGGGCCTCCGGGAAGTCCGGACCGGTCCGCCACCTCCGCCACCAGATGCACCATGTAACGGTCAGCACCCATTGCATGGCCCTCACCCAGATGGGCCATGGCCACCGCCAACCCATCCATGAAGGCATCGGCCCGGGTCTGGCCGTATTTCACCCGCCAGTCCAACTCCCCGGACAGGTCGGGGACCTCAGCGTCTGCGTGTGCAGACAGATCGGTGGGATCCACGACATCGCCGCCGGCGACGGGCTCATCGTCTGCTCGTGCAGACAGGTCGGCGGGCTCCGCCGGCGATTCCGGGACTGGGTCCTCGCCAACGGCCGGCTCATCGTGCGCACGTGCAGACAGGTCGGCGAGTCCCGCCGGCGTGTCGGGGAACGGTCCATCCCCACCCGGGGCCGCTCTGAAGGCGCGCAGCATGGCCTCCACCGCCGCCAGCTCGTCATTGGTCAAGCTGGCCCGTAGCTGGCCGAGTCCGTGATGGCCCTTCCAGATCCGTATCTCCCGGCGTTCGGGTTTGTCATAGGGACCACCCCGGTCCTGGGAGGAGAGGGCGGCGTAGTAGCGCACGGCAGCTTCGACGTCCAAGACGGTGCCGGAACGGGCCAGTTCCACCAGGGCCGTGTCCACCTCGGTCGAGGCGTCATCCAGTGAGCAGATGGCCCGGGCGGCCGAGTAGGAGATCTCCGCGCTGGCAAAGGCGTCATGCACCACCGGCCGGCGAGACAGCTCGTGAGCCAGGCGCAACTTCTCATACGCCGTGGAGCGAGCAAAGCCACAGCGCCAAGACAGCCAGGCGGCGCAGTGCAACTGGCCGTCAACTGCCCAGCCCTCGTCCCGGTCAAACTCGGCCAGCACGTCCAGCCAGGCCGATTCGTTGGTCTCCATGACCGACCGACGCTCCACCAGCCAGGGCCCGACCCCGAAGAGGGGCGGCGGCTCTGAGTTGTCAGTACCAACCGAAACACTGACCATCCCGACCTCCAGGACGCGAGGAACCAAAGGGAGGGTCGCCTGGGGCCGCCGCCCGTATCCCAACTCCACGTCGCCCGGCGAACCGATAGACGAACAGGTGTTCGAGTATAGCGCAAAACGACCGGTGTGCAAGACAAACCCGGACGGCAACCTGACCGCCCCTCATCCCGCTTCGGGCGGCGGGAGATGGACGCCCGACTGTGGGTTGGTCCGGATGAGCCGGAGGGTCTGGAGATGGTCTTCGATCGGACGTCGCTCGGCCAGATCGACTCCTCCTCAACCTCGTGACCCGTCACGGGGCGAGGTGGGCTGCTGTGGCACGCGGAGTGCCGAGTTGTCCGCTTGTGTACTCGACATGGGCGACCGCGGTGTCTACCTGGCCGTCGACCCGGCCCCCGCCGCGTAACAAGATCCCGACGGTTTCGGAGGGCCGTCGGTGGTTGGTCGCCAAACGGGCCTTTGAGCGGACCTACCTGTGGCACGCACGGCATGGACGGCGATGCCGACCGCCCTTGGGTGGTGATCCCATGACCGAACCGGCCCGGTCAGTTTCTCGCCCGATCGTCCGCTCGCCTGCGCGACCGGGCCTCCTCAGCCGCCGCACCCTGGTCGTGGGCGAGAGCGATCGACTGATCAAGGTGGCGACGGGCGGACCGGTGTCTCCCGGTGTCTGCTTCGACCATGGCCAGCTCCCGCAGGGCGTGGGGAAGGTTGTTCTTATAGGAGTTGGCCAGACGGTGTGCGCCACGAGCCACCTTCCGCCGCCGCCGAAGCAGTGCCCGGCGTCGTCGGTCGTCAGCGGGGAGTGCGACGTAAAGCTCCCGGAGCGCGGTTGCCAGCCAGGGCAGGACGGGGGCAACGTACTCCTGTCGCAACCCGGCCATCTTGACGGCCTTTCTGGCCTCCTCGAGAAGGCCCACCGCCTGATCGGGCCTGGCATGGGCCAGGAGCCGGATGGCCTCGGCCAGTCGAACCTCGGTCAGCGTGTGGACGTCCTCGTTCCTACGCTCCAGCTCGGTGGCCGTGAAGGCTTCCGGTAAGTCCCCGCCGCTGGCCCGCGACCAGGCCGACAGGGCGATGCCGGCCGATGACCAGTCTCCGATCTCGGTGGCGTCGCTGTAGAGCTGAGCGGCCAGCTCGGTGGCCCGGTCCATCTCTCCCAGCCGGTAGTGGGCGAAAGCGATGTGCCAAGTTGCCGTGTTCGTTTCCCACTGGTCTCCGGTTCGGGCCAGGATCTGGACAGCCTGCTGGCAGCTCTCGATGCATTCTTGATATAGCGAGGCGGCATACAGGACCACGCCCTTGAAGCCCAACGACTGCCCTTGACCCCACAGGTCGCCCAGGTCCGTGCGCATGGCCAGGGACCGCTCGGCGTAGGTGCGACCCCGCCGGTACCACGGGATCATGGTCATGACCGGCGCATGCTCGGAGTAGGCCTGGGCCAGCTCGGGGGATGGCCCGAACCTCTCGGCCATGTTCATCTCCCGTAGGTGGGCCCACGCGCAACGCAGCCGCCCGCTGCGGAACCAGTAGGTATACGCCAACCGGCTGTAGACGTGCAGGGCCAGCCGGTCCTTCGCGGTCATCTCTCGAGCCTCGGTCCTGACCAGGAAGCGGGGAAGAAGGGAATGGGCCGTCTGGACGAGCAGCTCCCAGACCGCACCGAACCAGAAGCCGACGGCATGCCGTGGTACCCATCTTCCGAGCCGGCGCAGGGCGTCCTCGAGTTGGCGGGCCGAGTTGGCCTGATCACCCCGGCGGAAGGAGACCTCGCCCCGTTTGGCCTCGACGGCGGCCCGGGCCAGTGGGTCCGAGCTCAGGTAGGAGGCCCGCTCAAGCTGCTCGTCCGCTTCGGAATAGCGGCCGGCTAGGGCCAGCACGTCGGCCAGACCCTCGGCCACGCGGGCCCGGAGGGCGCTGCCGCCTTCGCTAGCGGGGACGGTGGCCTCCACTGCCTCTCCGGCTATTACGAAGTTGGCTTCGGCCAGGCCCAGAGCGTGTCGGGCCCGAGCCTCTTCGGCTGCGGCCAGGGCAGGAGCGAGAGCCTCCTCGAGGCGCCCGGCGGCGTGGAGGTGGTAGGCCAGATCGAATGACGTGGCCGTTCCGGTCCGGGCCAGAGCGTCGCCGGCCTGGCCGTGCAGGGCACGCCGGCGGGACGGTGTCAAGCTCTCCAGCACCACCTCCCTGAGCTTGTCGTGGACAAAGCGGGCGCGGCTCGGCCCGGCCGGGGAGCCGAGCACCCGACGGGCCCGGGCCTCTTCCATGGCGGTTTGGGCCTCGGCCTCCGACAGACCGCTCAAACTCTGGGCCAGGTTCAGGTCGAACTCCTTGCCCAGTACCGCAGCCGACGCCACCAGCTCTCGGGCGGATGGGGAGAGCCGTCCCAGGCTGGCCACCAGCAACTCCTCGGCCCGATCGGTGCTGTGGATGGCGGCCATCGGGCCCGGTGCCACCACCCAGCCCGAGCCCGAGCCCGAGCCCGGGCGCAGGGCACCCGAATCGACCATCTCCCGGAGAACGGCCTGGACCATGAAAGGGCTGGTGCCGGACAGTCGGGTCAACTCCGCCAGCGCCTCCGGCGGCAGGGGGCCCGCCATAGAGCGGGCCAGGTCCGCGACGTCGGAGCTTGAGAACGGCGCGAGGGACAGGGAGCGGTCGGCTCGCATCGGGGCAGACAACGCCAGTTCCCCGGTCCGGTAGGCGAGTATGACCGTCGTCCAGCGCCCGGATGCCGGGGCCCGGCGGTTCCAATAGGCCACGGCGCGCCCCGTGACCGTGTCAGCCCACTGGCAGTCGTCGAGGATTATCAACGCCGGCGCCCCCGGTCGGCCAAGAGCGTCGAAGAGGAGGGCCAGCGCCCTGATACTGCGTACCTCACCGTGCTGCTCAGGCATGCTGGCCTCGGGCCGCGCACCGAGCACCGGCGCCAGCGCCGGGAGGGCGGAGGACGCGGCGTCGGCGTAATCGGCCATGGCCCCGCGCAGGCGGTCGGCAAGGCTGGCGTCCGAGGTGGCCCGCTCGGCGATCTCGGCCCCCATGTCCCAGAGCAGCTGGAAGGGCCTCTGCGCCGTCCGGTCCAGGCCCTGGCCCCGGAGTATCCAGGCGTCCTCGACCCTGGACTGCTCGGCCAGTTCATCGAGCAGCCGGGTCTTGCCGCCGCCCGACTCTCCCTCGAGACTCACCACCCCTCCTCGACCCTGCGCCGTCTCGGCCAATACCTCTTCCAGGATCCTGGTCTCGGTCGCCCGACCCACGAAGGCCGGGTCGGTAAGTCGGGTGCGCCGGTCGGCGCTGCCGACAACAAGTTGCGGTTCCGACTCTCCGCGGTGACGCGCCTGTCGGATCAGCTCGACATCGAAGAGGGCTCCCTCGGCGGTCTGATACCGGTCATCGGGATCGATCCGGACCAGCCTGGACACGACGTCGGAGAGGGCCCTCGGCAGGTCACGCCGGACGCTACGGAGCTCCGTTACTGGTGCGGACTCCGGTGGTATCCATCGGCTGGTCAGGGCCTCATAGAGAACCGCTCCCACCGCGTACAGATCGGTGCGAGGATCGACCGGCGGGACGTCCCCCCGGCTCAGTTCGGGAGCTGCGAAGCGGTTAGGCCGACGGCTCGACGTGCCGGCACCGCCAAGTATCGCCTCCCTGCTCATTCCCAGGTCCAGCAAGGAGGCCTGTCCGCCGTCGGCGAAGTGCACGTTGGATGGTTTCATGCCGCGATGCACGACGCCTTCGCGGTGGGCATCGCGCAGTTCGGCCAGCACCGCAGCGGCCAGTGCGAGTGCCTCGTCGACCGACAGCCGGCGGCGCTGGAGAACCTCGC